>CAZLBS010000375.1:0-4382 GCA_964557505.1 uncultured Nitrospiraceae bacterium
GTCAGATGAACCGTATGACGTGGTTCAAAGGCCAAACACAACGCCCCCGCAAAAATGAGGAAGGCGCCGAAGCCTGCGAAAGCCGCGCGAGGCATCCACAAGCTTCCGAGAAACAGAGCCAGCCCAACATAGAACGGTCCGAGCATGTAAAACCACCTGATGGGCGCTACATCGAATTCGGGCGGAATCGATTGAAGGATCGTCAGTACGGCAGCGTAGGCTCGCGCGAGCATGTCGCCAGGAAAAGCCCATGCAATGTCCGCCAGATACTGCATTCCAACACGCTGCACTTCGGGCGAGACAAAGTCCGTGGGAAACGTCATTCCGAGCGCACGGCGGCCATAGCTGATCTTCGTAAACGCCGCCGTAACATCCGAGTAAGCGTAGACCCGCTCATATGAGGCACGGTCTAGGCGCATCGCATCATCCAGTTCCGTGGATAAGCCATAGACGATGGGGTGGGAACTGTGAGAGCCCTGGCCATACGCACTGAGAATTGGACCGCCTAGCAGAAGAAACAGGGCCAGCATCGAGGACAGACCAGCAATACGCAGACGGTATGGATGCCGGGTATTGGGCAAGGGGCACATCAGGAGCACCCAAGCGGATGCCAACAGGCCGATGAGCAGGTCTTGCCGAAACCCAAGGCCAATGCCGAGGACCGTTCCCAGTGCCCCGCAAAGCAGCAGGAAGCGGCCCGGCGCCTTCGGCCTCGTTAGGATCTCGGCCAAGAGCCAAAACACGGCAAAGAAAAAGGGAACCTTATTGAAATCCCGCACCTCCGGCAATTGCCCGAGCACCCATGGCGAGCCCATGAAGACAGCCGTTGAAACCGCAGCCAGCGCCGGATGCATCAGCCTTGCTGAAAAGCCGTAGAGCAAGCAGCACGAAACGATGAAGCTCGCCAGTTGCAGCCACTTGAGCGACTCCCAGGACACCCCAGCTATGCTCCAATACAGGCCTACGAGCGCAACCAAATACCGGTGCGTGCTCTGGTCGGCGTCAAGCGGCAGCCGCTCCCAATGCCGCGCCGAGGTAATGCCGTCTTCCTGAGCCGGCGGCAGGCTGAACGTGTCCTCCGGTCCGTACAAGAATGCCGCCATTTCAGGCAGCTGAAACGGATATGTATTGACGAAGCCACCGCCGCTCGCCCACAAGGCGGATGGGATAAAAAACCAGGGATAATTGTTGCCATATTCTTTTATTGGCTGTGCATAACCAACGAGATAAACAGTTCCGGCCAATGCAGCCGCAAGCGCCACAAGCAACGAAAGAACCGCATGGCGCGCGGACGGCGGAAGACTCCGTAGCCAATGAAAGCGAGCATTGTCTGTCATGAAGCGCCCCGGGTGCTGCGAGCTTCAGGATGGGCATCTATGCAGCAGCGGATTGCATGCGGCACAAAAGCGGGGGCAAACCAGCCAAGGCTACCCGCCAGAAGAAGATTAGCAAATGGCTTGACAGGGCTTCCTATGGGGAGCTACACGCCAACCCCCAAATTTATCCGCCCATTATCGCGTTTTAGTCATCGTCGCAAGCAGAGCCTTGCCCGCTTCGATGGCTTGGTTCACCACGCGCGGGCCAAGCGTTTCGCCATAGAAGGACATGCCCGGTTCATAGCCGCCCCGGTTGTATTCCGAAGGAGAGAGAATGTAGCTGATCCAGTCATTGCTCAGTCCCACGATAATCGGATGTTCCGCGCCGGTCTCGCGCAAGGCTTCCTGGATTTCAAGTCCAAGTTCAGACGTGATTTCACCCGGAATGGCCATCGCGGTCAAGCCGCCCACTTGCAGCACCTGAAGATACGACGCGTCCGGGCCGAGCGCCTCGAGGAGAATCGGCAAGTTCTCCGGTGTAAGGCCGTACTCGGGTCCCGCGGCTTCAAGCAACGCGGGGGGCGCCTCGTGCTCCGGCAACTCCAGCCGTGAGGTTGCGTAGTTGAACGTTGCGTCCGGTTCCGTTTCAATGTTTTCCACCAGCGCGAGCACTTCTTTGGCGAGCTGCCGCCCATAGTCTTCCATGCGCGCAAACTCACTTGGCCCCGAGGCCCCCGCCGTCGTGATGTCGCCCACAGAACCATTCGTATAGAGGCACACGGCTCCCGGCAAAAAGCCCTCGACATTGCGCTGCAAGAACCCCGGCCAACCGGCTGTGACGACCATCGTCTCAGCGCTCGCCATCGTCGGGTGCGCAGTCCAATTCACGTGCACCGCGAGGGGCGCGCCCTCCATGTCGTCAAAGCGCGTGACCGTCAAGGTGCGGTCCACCACGGGTGCATTCCGGCGGTTGCGGTTCAAGCCCTTTAGCATCGTCGAGGCCGTGCCTACTTGCACCTCCCGGTAATGCTCATTGGCTGCAAGAATCGCCTCTGCGATGCGCTCTGCCGTAAAAAGCAGCAACGCTTCATCGAAGATACCGATTGCCTTGTTGTCGAACACATTGCTTCGGTTCATGGCGTTCATCGCCACGGCGGCGTGCGTGTGGCTCGCCGTCAGCAGCAAGTTGTCTGAATTGATGCCCGCAGATTCGACACGCGCCAAAACCTCATCACGCAACGACCGCGCAATAGCAAGCTGGTCTGTCGCCACCAAGGCGAACGTGCGATCGCCCTGCTTCAGCAGGATGGCTTTGCACATGAGGTCGTCGTGTACGCCTGTGGCCGGAGCACTCTGCCGTGCTCCGTAGCCCCCCAACTGCACATGCATCGCCTCTGTATCCGGCGTGATGTTCGAAACACCGATGCCCATCAACAACGGCTCGGCAACAGCAACCCGCGCGGCAAGGGCAGCCAAGCCAACCGCCGCCGCCAATACCAGTAAACGCATCACACAAGCCCTCCCTGCCATCAACACTACTGTGCCGCTACACCAACCCGGGGACAACCTTGCAAAACAAGCTGTGCAGAACACACCCCGCTCGTTGGCCGGATTGAATGAACGTTAGGAGATGGCGGATCAAAAAGCAAACGGCAGCCGAAGGCCCGTACCCCGATGCTTCTAGGAAGGATTACAACAAAAGATGGCGGAGACGACGAGACTCGAACTCGCGACCTCTGCCGTGACAGGGCAGCGTTCTAACCAGCTGAACTACGCCTCCGCAGGCGAACCGGCGTTGCTCCGGAAGCCTGAAGAGTAGCAAAGAAAATTTAGGGCTGTCAACTGAATGCGTGCGTGAAGCCCGAGGGGCTGCACGCGTCTAGTTGAAGGCCTTTCGGGCGTTCCCGGCGATGCGCACATTGAAGCCGAGATGGCGGCAGGTGCTCACGAGTTCGGCCAAGATATCGCCATAGCCAATGACGATGTGATTCGACATGTGGGTCGCCATCATCTCGTTGCGATCGTAGCCGTCGATGACCGTGTTGGCGATGGGCCAGACGGGCGTAGTCTTATCGAGCCGCTCGCGCACTTCCTCTCGGGGCATGTCGATGACTTCGCCGAGTCCGCAGTCCATCCAAAGCTCGCCGGGGCGTTCCCATGCGCGCGCCCACGTCACCGTGCCCGGTTTGCTGACGCCGCTGCACGTGCCGCCGCCCAGTGGGAAGTACATCGGCGGTTGGCGGTACACCGTCGTGTGCTTCCAGCCGCCGAAGTGTGCGGGCGGCGCTGCCCCGGAAATGAGAAAGACCCAGGCGAAGCGGCCGTCATATTCCCGCCCCCAGCGCACATCGTGCAGGGTCGTTTCCGGGGGCATGTTCTTTTCGCGGTAGATGTCGTGCATGAGCAATTGCGGCACGCCGGCGCCCAGGTCGCCCTCGTTGAAATGCGGAATCGCCATGCCCTTGTGGATTGTCTTGCCCGTTTCCGGACTCTTGATGTTCGGCCGCTCGGTATTGTTGAGCATCCCCTCGACGAGGTCCGACGATGGACAGCAGCGCACGAGGCCGTATTGGTAGGGAATGCCGATGGCGCTCAGGCCGTAGCGTTCGACGATCCGGCCCGCCGCGCTGTACATCTTCATCTGCGACAAAACTTGGCCGGGCGTGAGATGCTCGAATTGGTCCGCGCCCCAATCGAACGTGGCCCCCTTCTTCAGCAGCCAGTTCATGTGTCCTTGGGCTTCTTCATCGGAGACCAGCGCCATTTCTGCGAGCAGGTCGGACTGGTTGAGATACTCGATGGGCATGCCGGCGGCCCCCAGCTTCGCCGGATCCATCACGGCGTTGAGCATGCCCATGCAGCCTGGGTCGAGCTGGCCCAAGATGCGCCGCTCCTTAAAGATGCGCTTAGCCAGCTTCTCGCCGAACTGCTCTGCCTTTTTCGGCAACTTCAGTTTGTCGGCGTGCGTCACATGCGATTCGCTGTGCGACACCTTGCCTGTCTTCACGAATTGCTCGAGCTTCCCGCGCTTCCAGGGGTCGGCCCATGACTCGCGGTGGGCAATCA
>CAZLBS010000376.1:0-2064 GCA_964557505.1 uncultured Nitrospiraceae bacterium
GGGTTTCTTGTGCGGCAACGGCGGGTTCGCGTTGCTCTGGCACGACGACGCGCTCGGGGATAGGCCCGCCTATCAGCCAGCCCACAGCCGCGGCAATAACCATGGCTATGGCGATCATCAGTGCTGCTTTGCGGAAAGGGCTCATGGAAGCACCGCCCGCTCCGCCTCAGCGGGCTCGAGCGCAATCCAGCCGCCAATGTCATGCGTGCGCCGAGATGTTTCAGCTTCCCAGATGGTGTGCGCGCAGCATTCCCATTCGCCTGCGGGCGCATAGATGGAGTCAGCGCCCTGAGACGGCCCCAAGCGTGCCTGTTCCTCGCCGCCCTTGTAAAGCGAAATTTCCGGGACGAAATCTACGCCTGCCGGCACGCAGGAACGCATGCGCATGGGGCGCTCAAGGGTGAGCGTTGCGCGGCGGGCAAAGGGTTTCGCGTCACGCCCGCCGATGGATTCAATGGCGTACCAGCCTGATGGGTCTGGCAGGGGGACGCCGGGGAAAAACAGCGGCTCGTGCTTGATGAGCTTCCAAAAGGGCGTGTCCGCCTTGAGCTTAGGAGGATGCCCATTGGCGCTTGGCGTATAGGTGATGGCATCGCCCCATGCCCGGAGATGCGCCCGAGCCCGCCACGGTTCGCCGTCGAGGAGGGCGCGCCCGACGGCTCTGCATTCTCCCCGGAGCATCGCCGCTAGCGCTTCGCGCCGCGCGTCTCGCGGAAAGTTTCGGCGCATGAGCCGCATGCGGTTGCGGGTATTGAGGAAATACTTGCGGCGCATGCGGGCGCCCGCGCCCATCGTAGCGCTAAATTTGTGGCGCACGGATGCCTCGGTAAAACTCGTAATGCGGTAGCCGGCCATCCACACGCGCAGGCACAGGTCGAGGTCGTCCAGGTAGATTTCGAAGTCTTCGGGCAAGAGACCGGCTTTTCGGATGGCCTCGGCCCGGAAGAATGCGGCGCCGCCGCAGACGCCAATCACGGGCTCGATGCGATTCCAGCGGGGGCTATCGACGCGTCCGAGCCCGCGATCCCATGTGGCCCCAATGACCGAGCATTCGAGTCCGGTTGAGTTCAGAATGCCGGGGTTGTCGTACAGGAGCATCTTGGGGGCGCAGGCGCCGATGCCGGGTTCGGCTTCCATATAGGCCGTTAGGGCGCCAAGGGAGTGGGGGGCCGTCGCGGTATCGTTGTTGAGCAAGAAGACATAATCAGCGCCTGCCTCGAGCGCGCGTGTGATGCCCGCGTTGTTGCCGCCAGACCAGCCCCGGTTGGCGTCGAGCGCAAGGACCTCGACGCGCGGGTCATGGCCGAAGGTGCCGCGCACGTAGGCAATGCTCTCATCGCTGCTGGCATTGTCGACCAACACGAAGCGTGCATTTTCATAGGGGGCTTCGAGCAGCGACGCATAGCAGGCCTCAAGATGCTCGAGGCCGTTCCAATTGATGACGAGAACGTGGACAAGTGGCGGGGTCATACGCGGTCAAGTATAGCAGACAGGGGGCATGTCCGCGACGCGCGGGCAGGCGATGCGTTACCATGGGGCTCAACCAACAGGGAGATTATTCGTGGGTTGTTTACGGGCGATTGCATGCATTTTATTGCCACCCTTAGCGGTTATTGATAAAGGGGCTGGGGCGATACTCATTACGTTGGCGCTTACGCTGGTGGGGTGGATCCCCGGCGTCATTGCAGCTGTTATCTTCTGTACGCGCGAGTAGCGGTCATTCTTCAGGAAGGGCTTCGGCCACAGGGCCAGGCGGGACAGGCCCGCCGATGATGGGCCGGGCGCCTGGACGGCGCCGCAGCATGCTGCCGGCGGTAAGGCTGCCGACGCCCACGACATAGCCGGCGACAGCGACGCCCGCGCGCCGCGAGGCGGCATTGGCGGAGGCCATGCGCAGGTCTTTCATTTCTATGTGAAGACCCTTTTCAATGCGGCTGACGGCTTCACGCTGCGAGAGGCTCAGGCGTTCGAAGTATTTTTGCGGCACCATGCCTTCTTGTTTGAAGAGCAGCGCAAGTCCGGCTGGCAGTCCTGGCACGCCGCGCATCTCGTCTGCCGCCGCAG
>CAZLBS010000376.1:2074-4381 GCA_964557505.1 uncultured Nitrospiraceae bacterium
GCCCGCGCACGGGCAATCCCGCTGACGGCGGCATCGCCGCGGTAGATGTTCGTCAAATTGACGACGGTCAACGTGGCCGCGGCCAAGACGGCGAGGGCCCCGCCGCGCATCAGCATCGTGTCGAGGTGCATACATGGACATCCTGAACGGGCGCCGCGGCCGGGGCGACAGTCTCAGTTTTTGGCGGCCGCAGGCAATGGCTTACGCTGGCCAGACCTTAGCATAATGAGGGCATGATTTCACGCGAAATCTGGCATTGGAGGGGTTGCCGTGGCAAGTGAAAACGGGCCGATTGACGCGCTGATCTTCGACTTCGATGGGCTGATCTTGGACACGGAAGGGCCGGACTATTGGTCGTGGGCCGAGGTCTTCGAGGCGCATGGGGCGGAGTTGACCCTCAACGTGTGGGCGGCGGCCGTCGGGCATCCGTCCGGGGCCTTCGATGTCGTGGCGCACTTGGAAGAACTGTCGGGCCGCGCCATCGATAGGCATGGCGTGCGGGAGACGCGCCGGGTCCGTTATCACGCTATGGTGCACGAACAGCAACCTTTGGGCGGGGTGCTGGACTATATCCGCGAGGCGGAAGCGCGCGGGCTGGCGTTGGGGGTAGGGTCGAGCGCCGACCGGGCATGGGTGCATGGGCATCTCGAGCGTCTCGGCATCGCCCGCCACTTCCGGGTCGTTCGATGCTTGGAAGACATCAAGGAGCCGAAGCCCGCGCCAGAAGTCTTTCTGCGGGTCGCGGACGAATTGGGGGCGGCGCCTGCACGCACGGTCGTGTTGGAAGATTCACCGCCGGGCGTGCGCGCTGCTAAGGCGGCGGGCATGTGGTGTCTGGCCGTGCCCAATGCAATCACGCGGCAATATGATACGTCGCTTGCGGATTTCTCGGCCGCATCGCTGACCGGCTTCCCGCTGAGCGAATTGCTCGCGGCCATCGCTTCGAGGGCCTGATGGGCAGCTTTCGTTAGCGGATGTGGCCCGGCTCTTCGCTGATGCTGCTGGTGGTGCGGCTGCGCCGGCGGTGCACCATTTCCCGGGCGATTTCCACCACGGTGTTGTGCAGCCAGGCGTAGGTCATGGAGCGCGTGGTGTAGTTCGCCTCTCCGAAGAAGTGGACGCGTCCGGTGTCGTGGAGTTGTTTCGCCTGGCGAAAGCCCCGTTCATAAAGCCCGTCGGATGGATCGAAGACGGCGAGTGTTTTGCCGCCATGCCGTTTGACCACGCTGAACGAGGGAATGTCGCTCGGGCCGTCGGCAATGTAGATCATGTTGCGGAAGGGCACGCGCCGCTCTTCTTCGGGCATGTTGGAATTGACGCTGACGGAGGGTTCGCGGTTGACGCCCTTGTTGATTTCGAACAGGGCGCGGGTCTTCGTGGTGTTGTCCAAGAGCCCCGCGATTTGGCTGATGGAACCGCTCGCGGGGCGTCCAGCGGGTTCCATGCCAGGGCCAGCGGGCACCTCGATAAATTCGCTTGCCCAGACGCCGTCCAGATAAGGGGCGACTGGAGAGCCCTTGACCATCTCTTTCAGGCCTGTGCTGACCACATAGTGTTCGACGCGGAGGTCGGCATGGATGAATTCTTCGCCACGCACCAATTGCTTGAGTTCGTCGAACAAGGCGGGGAGCCCTGGATAGAGCTTGATGTGCGCGCCGAGTTCGCGCAGTTTGGCGTTTGTGAGGTTGCGCATGCGTCCGGCGGCGACGTATGAAAGGAGGTGGCCCAAGTAGCAGGTGTCGGGCTGGACGGTGATGCCCGCCCGGGCGTAATAGGCTGGCAGACTGTTGACCTCGCGCCAAAACGTGCCGGCATCAATGTCGTATGCTTCGAACAAGGGATCTTGCATGTATTGGGGGCTGAGGGTGCGATCGAAATCCCACACGAGGGCAATGACATTCTGCAGAAAGAGGCCTTTGTCAGCCACGGCGAAGCTGCTCCTCGAGCGTTGAATGCTGTGCCGGAATGGCGCGGCGAATACAAGCCTGGGGCTATAGCCTAGCATGGCAGGCTGAGTTGTCGCGCCGTTGGACCCTGCCTTATAGTTGGCGCAGGGGGAGTGCCTGCACGCATGCCAGCGACCATATCGTACGCACGGATTGCAGCTCTAGCCGCTTGTCTTGCCGTGCTGGTTTGCGGGGCATTCGGCGCCGTTGCTTCCGGATGGGTGACGCTGCACCACGTCTTGGCCGATCCGCAAACAGGCGTTGCGTTTCGAAGCGGGCTGAAGCTGATTGCGTTTGGCGTCGCCGCCCTTGGAGCGGGCGGCGCCATCGTGTGGCTGATGCGCCGCATCGAGCGAGGCAC
>CAZLBS010000377.1:0-4361 GCA_964557505.1 uncultured Nitrospiraceae bacterium
CGCACGCATCCTCGGCATTCATGCCAACATCTTCATGCCCGTTTCCACGCCTCGAATGAAACGAACCGAAGTTGTGCGCCACGGGGGCGATGCGGTCGAAGTCCACCTCGTGGGCGACAGCTACAGCGACGCCGCCGAGGCCGCCTACGCCGTCACGAAATCCGAGCATCTCGAATTCATTCATCCCTACGACGACTACCGCACCATGGGCGGCCAGGGCACCCTCGCCGACGAAATCGTCATGTCCGGAATGGGCCCATTCGACGTGGCCTATCTCCAAATCGGCGGCGGTGGAATGGCCGCTGCGGTGGGCTGCTGGCTCCGGCAATATTGGCCGGACATACAGCTCATCGGCGTCGAGGGGGAAGAGCAAGACTCGATGCAACGGGCCGTGCAAGCAGGCAAGCCCGTACCCCTAAAGCACGTCGATGTCTTCTGCGATGGCACCGCCGTAAGCCGCGCCGGCGATCTCACCTATCCGCTCTGCAGCCACCTGATCGACGAGTTCGTGACCGTCAGCAACGACGAAGTCTGCGCGGCCATCGAACTTTGCTGGGCCGCTAAGCGCATCGTGCCCGAGCCGTCCGGAGCAATGGGCCTCGCCGGGCTGATGAAAGACAAAGCTCGCCGCGGCGATGCCAAAGCGCTCGTCATCCTCTGCGGCGCAAACATGGACTTCGAAAAGTTGCGCGTGGTCAGCGAGCGCGCGGGCATCGGCGCGGCCCGCCGAAAGTATTACCGCGTGACCCTCCAAGAGCGCGAGGGCGCCTTGCTCGATTTGCTCGAGCGCGTCTTCGGCAGCGTCAACATCGTGGGCTTCCAACATGGCAAAGAGGACCCCGCCCTTGCCTGGCCAATTATCGGCGTCGAAGCCCCCGAACCCGTCGTCGAAATGCTCGATGAGAAGCTCGCGCATGAGGGCTTCGATTTTGAAGACGTCACCCGAAAAGAAGACGTCATTTTCCGTGTCATCAACTACGATCCCCGGCTCTTCCAATTGCCGTACTTCATCGCGCTGCAATTCCCCGAGCGGGCCGGCGCGTTGCACGAGTTTCTCGAGAAGCTGCGGGGCCTGGCGGGCATTTGCTATTTCAACTACGCTTTCACCGGCGAGAGCGTGGGCCGCGCCCTCATTGGATTCGAGTTTGCTTCCCAGACAAACCGGGACAAATCTATAGGCATAATTGCCGGGAGCGGCCTGACCTACGCCGAACTCGACCCAGACGTGCAAAAGCGCCTGCTCTACCGGCCCGCCGCCGCGCCATGAACCATGAAACCGGACCAGCCGCCCGGGAACCTTCAGACCTGCTGGTGGTCTTGCTGCCCGCTTACAACGAAGCGAGAAACATCGGCGGCGTCATCTCGGGCATCCAAGAGGTCATGCCAGATGCCCGCATCTTAGTAGTAGACGACGGTTCAAGAGACGGCACGGCGGCCATCGCGTCAACCGCCGGAGCGACGGTCCTGCCCCTACCTGGAAATTGCGGCTACGGCGTGGCTCTGCAGACCGGCTACAAATACGCCCAACGCCTCGGGGCGACTTACCTGGCGCAGATGGACGCCGATGGCCAACATGATGCTGCCAGCCTGCCCATCATCCTCAAGCCCGTGATGGACGATGCCTGCGACATATGCCTCGGCTCCCGCTTCCTCGAAGGGGCCACCTACCGCGTGCCCCTCGCCCGCAGGGCCGGCATGTATCTCTTCCGCCGGGTCGCCACATGGCTCATGGGGCAAACCATCACCGACCCGACCTCCGGCCTCCAAGCCATGAATGCCAAGGTCCTCGGCTTCTTCTGCCGCGACAGCTTCCCCGTCGATTATCCCGACACAGACGTCTTGATTTTTCTCCACCGGCACCGCTTCCGCGTGCTCGAGCGCCCAGCCCGCATGCGCGAAAATCCCGGCGGAGGCACCATTCACACAGGCGCCAAACCCCTGTACTATGTGTTTAAAATGGCCCTGAGCATTCCAATGAACCTGCTGCGACGGGAGACCCTCTAAATGGACACGCGCCAAACCATACTCGCGGCCATCTTCGGCCTCGGCTTGCTCCTCGCCATTCTCGAACTCGTCCGCCGCCGCAAGCTCAAAGAAGAGTATTCATGGCTCTGGCTCGCGGCCGGAGCCGCCATTCTGGCAGCCGGACTGAGCTACGACTTCCTGCTCTTTGTGACCCATCTCATCGGCGCCGGCTGGACCAGCTCGACGCTCTTCTTCTTTGGACTCTTCTTCGTCATCGCGTTGTGCCTGCAATTCAGCGTGAAGATTTCGGCCTTGGAAACGCGCGTCAAAAACTTGAGCCAGCACATCGCCATGCTCGAAGCACGCGAAGCGGAGCCCCGGCAAGATCGCGGCTAGCTGCCGCCGCGGCAGGGGATGTAACGGGATGCCCAGGCCGCCAACACGTGTGCGGCGTAATGGGAGTCTTCTTCCTTCGACAGCAGGTGATCCGCGGTGTCGAGCGAGACGAAACTCTTCGGATGCTTCGCCGCCTGAAAAATCTGCGCCGCGTTGTCGATGCCCACGATGTCGTCGATCGGCGAGTGCATGACCAACAGGGCCCGCCGCAGATCCCGCACCTTCCCGTCATGGCTCGAGCTTTCCAAATCGTCTAGGAATTGCTTCTTGATTGCGAATGTCCGCCCCCCAAGCCGGACCTTGGCTACCCCGTCGCGCTCGATTTCATCGCGCTTCGACGACAGCAAGTGGGCGACATGCGCCGGATCATGCGGCGCGCCAATGGTGACCAGCGCCTTCACGCTTTCAAGCCGCGGCCCCGCTTCCAAAATGGCCGCGCCCCCAAGCGAATGCCCAATCAACATCGCGGGCGCATCCCCTTTGTCGGCCATAAAGTCCGCGGCAGCCAGCAAGTCCTCGACATTGGACGAAAAATTGGTGTCCGCGAAATCGCCTTCACTCTCCCCAAGGCCCGTAAAGTCGAAGCGAAACACCGCGATGTCCAAATCGTTCAAGGCCTTCGAGATATTGACTACCGCACGAAGATTCTTGCTGCAGGTAAAGCAATGGGCGAAGAGGACGTGGCTTTTCGCCGGCTTATCTGGCAGATCCCAGCGTGCCGCCAGATTGACCCCCAGGCTGCCAGGAAACAGAATGCGCTCGGTCGGCATAGATGATTGCTCCCCCAGTCCCGAACCATGGCATGGTTCGACTCAAGAGCAGAGTTTATTGCCGCGCACGCCGGCAAGCAAGCTGCACCACCAACCGTTAATGCCGTGCTAATGTCTGCCCAATATCCTATGGCCACCCGAAGGAGAATCTCATGATGCGTATGGCCTTGCTCAGCACGTTCTGCCTGCTCTTGGTGACGCCGTTGGCTGCCGGAGAAGAGGCGCCGGCCACCCCCCAAGAGAAACCCTTTTTCGACCGATCAATCCTATTCGGGCTGCATCGCGGGGGAGCACACTGGCGCCCCGAGCACACAGTCGAGACCTACCAAGAAGCGTGGGAGATTTGGCCGGGCGCGCTGCTCGAGGCCGATGCACGCGTGACAAGCGATGGCGCCGTTGTGCTCATGCACGATGTCACGGTCGACCGCACCACCGACGGCACAGGCCCTGTTGCCGGCATGACCCTCGAAGAGGTCAGACAACTCGACGCGGGATATGACTTCACGCCCGACAACGGCGAGACCTATCCGTATCGTGGCAAGGGCTTGAAAGTCCCTACCTTGCAAGAAGCGTTCGACGCCGTGCCAGATGCCCACTGGCTCATCGAAGCCAAGTCGCAGCCAGGCGTCGCCGATGCCCTGGTGGAAGCCGTGACGAACGCCGGCATGGAAGACCGGGTGTTGCTCGCTTCCTTCGATCCGCCCATCATGAACCGCATCCGCGAACTCCTTCCCAACGTCGCGACGTGCTACGACTTCGAAACGGCGGCTCCCCTCATCATGGCGTTGCGCATGGGCGGCGGCGCATGGGAAGCCTACGAACCCACCGACGACGTGCTCTCACTCAGCTACCGCATGATCAGCCAGTTCAGCATCAGCAAGGAAGAAGTCCAAAAGCTTCAGGCCAAAGGCATTCGCACCCATCTTCACACGTTGAACACGGAAGAAACCCTGCGCACCGGCATTCGGCTCGGCTTCGACGGCCTTCTCACCGATGTGCCCGAACTGATGGAACAGGTCTTTCGCGAGGAAGGCCTACCCGTTCCCGGGGACGAGCTCGAGCAGGCTGCGAACCGCGAGTAAGTCATCCCCCGGGGGCGGACCCACGCCGTCGCGCCGCAGCAGCACGGGGGCAATATTGGCCCTTCGGGCCCCTTCGCAATCTTCCCCCGGCGAATCGCCAACATGCACGAGCCGTTCCGGCGGAAGATCCAGCATGCGGGCGGCCGCC
>CAZLBS010000378.1:0-4353 GCA_964557505.1 uncultured Nitrospiraceae bacterium
GATGCGCACACCACTCCGCGCGCGCGCTGTTCCGCTGTGAGCAATTGCATGCGGTTTGCCGCGCCGCGCCACTTGTAGGCGTGAATGGGCGACAGGTCTTCGCGCTTGATATAGACCTCGCGCGGCTGGTCAATCTCCAGCGGTTCGAGCGGGGTCGCATGCGCGAAGTGGTAGACGCGTTCGCGTGCCCGCAGGATTTCCTGGAAGAGCCGCTCCTCGCCCGGCGTCGTGGGTGCCATGCGGTTGCGTCCGGACTGACTACGATTGTGCCAGGGGAATCGCCTCGTCAATCAGCATGATGGGGATGTCGTCGCGGATGGGGTAGAGATACGCGTCGTCTTCGCGTACCAGCCCGCCATCGATGCGGTCGGTCACGGCTTCGCCGCCCCGGTTGGTGCATGCGCCGTTCTCGATCTTTTGATTGATCTCGCCGACCAGGTCGCTGCTGGCAAGCCGCACGGGGGTCTTGTTTTCTGGGCAAACTAAGATTTTGAGCAATTCTGCGTCGATGTTGACGGCCACGTCGTGTTCCTCCTCCTTGCGTTGATGCCTTTGAGTGTAGCGCACCTTGAGGGCGCGTGCCGAATCGGAGGTGCACTGGCGGCACTTCTGATACGGTGTTACCATTGTGTACGCACAGGACAGGGGGGAAGCGCACGGATGGCGAGTGAAACAATACAGGGGGCGCGGTTGCTCGTCGTGGATGACAAGGCGAGCATTCGCGACATGCTCAAGGACGCGCTGAGCGAGCATGGCGCCCACGTGACCGCCGCTGCCAACGGAGATGCCGCGATCGAATTGCTGGAAGACCATCAGTTCGACGCCGTGATCACGGACCTCAAGATGCCGGGCAAGAATGGCATTGACGTGTTGCGCGCGGCCAAGGCCAAAGATGTCGACATGGCCGTGTTTGTGGTTACGGCGTACGGGACCATCGAGACCGCGGTTGAAGCGATGCGCCTTGGGGCCCTGGACTTTATCGCCAAGCCATTTCAACTCGAGGAGATCGAGCAGAAAGTGGCGCGCGCCGTGGCCGCACGAAGGGAGCACCAGCCAGCCGCGGGAGACGCTAAGGCCGGGGAAGGGGCGGTGCCTAAGCCGGGGGCGAAGCCGCGCGAAGATTTCGGCCGGATCATCGTGGGACAGAGCCGGGCGACGCTGCAACTGCTTAAGATGGTGGAGAAGATCGGGCCGAGCCGCAGTTCGGTGCTGATTCACGGGCCAAGCGGGGTGGGCAAAGAACTCGTAGCGCGGGCGATTCATGATGCGAGCGAGCGGCATGACCGGCCGTTTGTCGCCTTGAATTGTGCCGCGCTTGCGCCGGGGGTGTTGGAGTCGGAATTGTTCGGCCATGAAAAGGGGGCCTTCACGGGGGCGTCGGATGCACGCGTGGGCCGCTTCGAGAAGGCGCACACGGGCACGCTGTTTCTCGACGAGGTAGGCGAGATCGATCCGGGCATTCAGACCAAGCTGCTGCGCGTGTTGCAGGAAAGCGAGATCGAGCGGGTGGGCAGCACGCAGCCGAAGAAGATTGACGTGCGGGTTATCGCCGCGACCAACCGCGATTTGCGGAAGGCCATTGCCGATGGGCGCTTTCGCGAAGATTTCTTTTACCGCTTGAATGTGTTTTCGCTGAATGTCGAACCGCTGCGCAAACGGGTCGAGGACATCGCGGGGCTGGTCGAGCACTTTATCGAGAAGTTCAACAAGGAAAGTGGCAAGCAGGTCGAAGGGCTCGAGGACGAGGTCATGCAGTTGTTCATGGCGTATCCGTGGCCAGGCAATGTGCGCGAACTGGAAAACGTCATGGAGCGGGCCATCGTTTTGACGGAGGGCGCGCGGGTTTCGCTCGAGGAAATTCCACAGGAGATGGCCCATTTTCAGGAGACGCCGTTCATCAAGCCGGCGGCGCCGATGATGACGGCTGGGCCGTTGAGCGCCTCGGGCGAGCTTGCGGAGGGCGAGGCTGGTTCACGGCTGCCGGATGCGGCAGGCGCTAGTCTCGTCGAGCGGACCGACCAGTTGGAATCGGAGTTGATCTACAAAGCGCTGCAGCGGTTCCGGTGGAACAAGACGAAGACCGCCGAGCACCTGGGGATCAAGCGCACCACCCTGCAATACAAGATCAAGAAGTATGGGTTGGAATAGCGCGCCCGGGGCTTACGTGGTTGCCCGCCTCATGAAGCGGGCGATGCCCATAGAGGCCGCGGGGACTTCCGTACGATAGAAGACGGCCATGCTTAGCAGGGCAATGGCGGTGAGGATGTGCCAGATGGCATGTCCTTGAAACCATGACTCAGGCGCGCTGAATTGCCCGGCGACATCGAGCCGCCATATGTAGTAGGCGATGCCGACCGAGGCGAGGGCGAGTAGGCACCAAGGCAGCTGCAGCGACGTTTTGCCAAATAGCACGTCGATGGTTGCAGTGCCGATGGCCAGGGCAATGAGCAGCATCATGATGATGTCGCCGTCGCCGTAGCGCCGCACATACTCAAGCAGGCCTAGACTTGCGGCGATGGCAGCAACGGCGAAGACGGGCCAGGCCTGCCATTGGCCATTGGTAAAGGGGAGGCTCGGCAGCCATCGCGCCCATTGCAGGGCGATGAGCGTGGACATTGAAATGTACATGCCAAAGACGTCGAGTTTGTGGCCCCAGCCCATCAGCGCCGCGTGCATGGCTCCGCTGCCGAATCCGAGGATGATGCACGCGATACCTAAGAGCCCCATGAGCGCAGGCTGCCGCACCGCGTAGGGATCGCTTTCCGAGGCGTCGCGGCGCGCGTCCCACCAAGCGTATGCGGCGATGTATATGCCGGCTAGGACGTAGGCGAGATTGGTCCACGTATTGGCAGGCGTGCGGAAAATGCTGGCGCGTGTTGCCTCATTGAACACGTGGTTTTCGGGCAAGGGGTGCCCGAGCCAGAGAAACCAGACATCGGTTTCCTGGTAGTAGAAGTAGAGGGCGAGGAGTATGAGCGTGAGCGCGCCGAACGTGCCCCAGGTAATGGCGTGTACCCAAAGGGGCGCCTCGAGAAGCGTGTTGCGTCGAATCGTGGCGGTGTTCATGAGAGGTGCGCGCTTCCCGGTGTCAGTCCAGTTCGGCTAAGCGGATGTCCCGGTATTGGATGCTCATGTCGCGGTTGCCGTGTAGCTGGATGCCGACGGGCCCTTCTTCGGCAGCTGACTCGGATTGGTATTGCATTACGGGCATGCCGTTGAGCCAGACCGAATAATGATTGGCTTTGACGACAATCGTCATTTCGTTCCAGCGTTCGGGGCGAAGCAAGTCCGCGACACCTTCGGCCTCGACGGGATAGCCCTTGCCGCTGATGTAGGGCGAGCCTGTCATGTCGCGCTTGAGCGAGCCGGATTCGCCAATCTGGATCTGCTCGCCGCTGGTGCGGACGTAGATGCCGGAATCGACCGTGCCTTCGCCAAACTTAAAGTCGAACTCCATGATGAAATTCTTGTAGGAGTCTCGGGTCCACAAGGTAGAGCCTTTGCGTTCGGGGCCGCTTTGGACATTGAGAATGCCGTCTTCCACCGTCCACCAGATATTGCCGCGGGGCTCGACCCAGCCGTCGAGATTCTCTCCGTTGAAGATGGATGGCAATTCTTCGGCGCAGACGGGCACGCTCAGGAACGCGGTCGCGGCGACTAGGGCAAGATACAAGCGCATGATTATCGTCTCCGAAGCTTGTGTCAACGTGCGGCGGGTACTTTGCTGGAAGCGGGAGGGTAAAGGCAAGCGCGTCTACAATGCGGCATTTAGGAACTCATGCGTGAGTTCGGCGACGCTTCGGGTCATGGGAAATCCATTTGGGTAGCGGATGTATCTCGAATGCCCATCGCTATAGAGCACCGTGCTGCCAATGGTGCCGGAAGTGGTCTCGGATATATCGGTGGAGATGAGTTCCCATCTCACGGGAACGGGCGGTCCGACATAGGTGTCAAGCGGACGCAACGAGAATTCATTGCCGAATTCGTCTTCGACGCGGAGGCCGGCATCCAAATCGCCCGTGAGCGGAAAATCGGATTCGGGGTTGAGCAAAGAATGGTAATACGCCCGAAACTCGGCCTCGTTTGCAACGGCGAGGAGCAACTCGGTTTCGATGATATCGGCCACGCCGGTCGTTAATGTTTGACTGAAGGCTTCGCGGCAGCGCTCTCGAATTTCGGCTGAGTCGAGTTGTTCTCCGCGGGGGCGCGCAATGTTGGCTTTGTCTGCCTGGCGGCCGATCTGATCGTCGCGGCGCGTGGCGACGATGGACGTTTCCTCCGCCTTGCGCAGGGCCTTGCTGAAAACGGGGAACTGCAGCGCGGCGATGATCGCGTCGGTCATGGGGTCCTTTT
>CAZLBS010000379.1:0-3046 GCA_964557505.1 uncultured Nitrospiraceae bacterium
GAAGGCGGACGCACCGTCGGCGCAGGCGTCGTCACCAAAATACTCGAGTAGGCATAGACATGCGGTCACTCGGAAGGCAGCGCACGCGCAGCTTTTCCGATGCACCATAGATTGCGCAGGGCTGTAGCTCAATTGGTAGAGCAGCGGCCTCCAAAGCCGAAGGTTGGGGGTTCGAGTCCCTTCAGCCCTGCCAAATAGCAACCCTTCGCCGGGCAGGCATAGCCCCGGTCCTTGGACCGGCGGCGCCCCTCCCGGCGCGACTGTACAGCAAGCAGCGAGATCATCATGGCGAAACAAGCAGTAAAGCGCGCGAGCCTGCCGGGTCCTATCGGGCGCGTGCAGGCCTTTTACGAAAGCGTGCGCGAAGAGATGAAGAAGGTCGCCTGGCCGTCGCGCGACGAGATTAAGCAGTCGACCAGTATTGTCCTGCTTATGCTAGGCATTATGGCGCTCATTGTAGCGGTGTATGACATTGTCTTTACGTACGCCGTGCGCCTCATCCTGATGCTGGGTTAAGGGGCGCAACTGCGTGAACGAAGAAACAGAACACGAGCACGCCGGCGAAGGCGAGGAGCCGCTGTCCTCCAACGCAGGGGGTGAAGCCGCGGCGCCCGAGGCGCAGCCGCTAGAAGGCGGCACACCGGCTGAAACTCCTGAAAGCCAGGACGCGCCGGCCGAGGGCGAGCAAACGCATCTCTTTGGCGGGACGGCAGATGCGTCTGAAGCGGCGCCGCCTCCGGCAGAAAGCGCCGCGCCCAGCGAGCCAACTGCGGCAGACGCCCCGGATGAGGCCGCCGCGCCGCTCGAGGCGGAAGCGCCGGATGAGACCGCGCTGGCCGCGGATGCCGCCGAGGAAGAGGAAGAGAGCGCCTCCGCGAAAACGGAGCGTAGCGCGGAAGCCATCGCGGCGCAATGGTCATCTGAAGAGACGGAAACGGCGCCTGAAGTTTCGCCGACGCTCGACGCGGTGTTCGGCCGGGAAGAGGAACCGGCGCGATCCGAAGCGCCTGCGCCCGCCCCTTCGTGGCCGTCCGCGGAGGATGAGCCGGACGCAACGAGCCCCGCGGGAAGTGCGCCGGCCGGTCAGTTGGCCCCTGGCGAGCGGGTCATGATCGAGGAAGAAGAGACCTTCATCAAGGATGACGGCATCGACCGCCGCTGGTACGCGCTGCATGCATATAGCGGTCAGGAGGCGAGCGTTCGCCGCAACCTGTTGACCGCCGCGGAGCACGCCGGTCTCGACGACCACATTGGCGGCGTGCTCGTGCCGATGGAAAAGGTCGCCGAAATGAAGGGCGGCGAGAAGAAGGTCAGCAAGCGGAAGTTTTTCCCCGGGTACGTGCTGGTGCAATTGACGCCAAACCCGGAGAAGAACCCCGAACTCTGGCACTTGATTCATGAAACGCCGGGCGTGAGCGGGTTTATTGGGCCGCGGCGCAAGCCGGCCCCGCTGTCGGATACCGAAGTGAATGCCATTATTGAAGAGTTGCGCGGGGAGCGCGAGCGTCCCAAGCCGAAAATGGACTTTGATGTAGGCGAGCGCGTCAAGATCATCGACGGCCCCTTTGCGAACTTCTTAGGCAACATCGATAGCATCGACCACGAGCGAGGCAAGCTCAAGGTCTTGATAGAAGTATTCGAGCGGCTCACCAGCGTTGAAGTCGATCATTGGCAAATCGAGAAGATGTAATGCCCCGGAGCGGCAGGCAGGGGCAGGAGTGAGGACATGGCAAAAGGCAAAGCGAAAAAGCTGATGGCGCAAATCAAGCTGCAGTGCCCGGCGGGACAGGCGAATCCTTCGCCGCCCATCGGTCCGGCGCTCGGTCAGCATGGCGTCAACATTATGGAATTTTGTACCGCCTTCAACAATCAGACGAAGGAGCAGGCAGGACTGACCATTCCGGTGGTCATCGATGTTTTCGAAGACCGTTCGTTTACGTTCGTGACGAAGAGCCCGCCGGCTCCCGTTCTGTTGAAGCGGGCGGCGCAATTGGCAAAGGGCTCGGCGGAATCGAACAAGCTCAAGGTAGGCAAGGTCACGCGCGAGCAGCTCCGCGAGATTGCGGAAATGAAGCAGAAAGACTTGAATGCTTCCAGCATCGACACGGCCATGAGCATGGTGGCAGGTACGGCCCGGAGCATGGGGATCACCATCGAAGAAGGCGCCTAACTCCCCGCTGCCGCGTCACTTCTATTCAAGCGCTCGTTTATGGTGCTCGGTCGAGTGCCATGTCATACTTCACAAATTGATGTGGGAGGGCTGCATGGCCCGCCTGAACCACGGAGGATTTCAAGCATGCCCGTCATGAGCAAGCGTGCTCTTCAGAACAAGACACGCGCAAGCGCAAAACCCCTGTACAACTTGGAAGAGGCAGCGGCGCAGGTCAAGGAATCGGCCAATGCCAAATTCGACGAAACCATCGAGTTGGCCTTCTACCTGGGCGTCGACCCGCGGCACGCGGACCAAATGGTGCGCGGCTCGGTCGCACTGCCGCACGGCACCGGCAAAGACGTCCGCGTGATCGTTTTTTGCCGCCAAGCGGATCAGCAGCAGGCCGCACAGGAAGCCGGGGCCATCGAGGTCGGGGCGGAAGAATTGGCCAAGAAGGTTGCTGGCGGGTGGCTGGATTTCGACGTCGCGGTGGCGGCGCCCGACATGATGGGCGAGGTCGGCAAACTCGGCCGGGTACTCGGGCCTCGCGGCCTCATGCCGAGCCCCAAGGCGGGCACGGTGACGCCGAAAGTCGGCGAGGCAGTGACGGAAATCCGCAAAGGTAAGATCGATTACCGCGTCGATAAGAACGCAAATCTGCATGTGCCGGTGGGCAAATCCTCTTTTACGGCCGAGCAGATTCGCGACAATGCAGCAGCGGTCATCGAGTCTGTTGTGCGGGCCAAGCCGGCTGCACGCAAGGGAACGTACTTAAAGAGCTGCACGATGAGCAGCACGATGGGGCCGGGCTACCGGCTCGACCCCGCTCAACTGAGCGCACACATGCTCAGTTAATTTGCGGCGCCGCCGCCGGCAACTGACGCCGGGGCAGGC
>CAZLBS010000379.1:3056-4350 GCA_964557505.1 uncultured Nitrospiraceae bacterium
CCAGTGGCCGCGGCCGGCCTTCCCACATGGGCTGGGGCCGGCTTCTGGGGCAGCGCCAGGGGATTTCAACCAGTCGGAAAGGGCAACGTACGACATGGGACATCGCATTTTATTTACCTCCGAATCCGTCACGGAAGGGCACCCAGATAAGGTATCGGATCACGTTTCCGATGCTGTTTTGGATGCGTGCCTCGAGCAAGACCCCTATAGCCGGGTCGCGTGCGAGACGATGGTAACCACGGGCTTGGTGGTCATCGCGGGCGAAATCACCACCCGCGCCACCATCGACTACCAAGACGTCGTGCGCCAGGCCATTCGCGACATTGGCTATGTTGGCGGCGATTCGGGTTTTGATGCCAACACCTGCGGCGTGATGGTCGCGCTCGACAAGCAGTCGCGCGACATTGCCCAAGGTGTCGATGAAGGTACGGGAACGGACCTCGAGCAGGGGGCCGGCGACCAGGGCATGATGTTCGGCTATGCGACGAATGAGACCCCCGAACTCATGCCGATTGCCATTTTGCTCTCGCACAAACTCGGGCTGCGCCTGTCGCATCTGCGCAAAGATGGCATCATTCCGTGGCTCCAGCCGGACGGCAAAACGCAGGTAACCGTGGAGTATGTGGACCACAAGCCGGTGCGCATCGATACGGTCGTGATTTCCAACCAGCACTCGCCCGACGTCGACCAGGACACCATTCGCAACACGCTGATCGAAGAAGTCATCAAGCCCATCATTCCGAAAGAGCTGGACAAGGGCGACATCACGTACCACATTAACCCGACCGGGCGTTTCGTCACGGGCGGCCCCGTGGGCGACTGCGGCCTCACCGGGCGCAAGATCATTGTTGACACCTACGGCGGCATGGGCCGGCACGGCGGCGGGGCCTTCAGCGGAAAAGACTGCACCAAAGTGGACCGCTCGGCAGCGTACATCGCGCGCTACATCGCCAAAAATATTGTGGCCGCGGAATTGGTCGAGCGCTGCGAAGTGCAGCTGGCCTACGCCATCGGCATCTCCAAGCCGGTCTCCATCAACGTCACCACCTTCGGTACAGGTGAAATCGGCGACGAGGAATTGGCCAGTATCGTCGACGAGGTGTTCGATTGCCGCCCACGGGCCATTATGGAGATTCTCGAGTTGCGGCGGCCGCAGTTCCGCAAGACGGCCGGCTACGGCCACTTCGGGCGCGAAGACCAGGGCTTCCGCTGGGAAGACACCGACAAAGCGTCCACGCTCAAAGAGCTTGCACAAAAGCACGCAGCTAAGGTATAGTATCGGTTCGAGCCGCTG
>CAZLBS010000380.1:0-4338 GCA_964557505.1 uncultured Nitrospiraceae bacterium
GCGTGACCGGCTCTTGCCACTCCTGCAAGTCCTCTTCCTCCAACACCCCCAATGCCAGTGCCACAGAGGGTTCGAGGTAGTCGAAGGTCTGTGCCGTCCAGATGCCCAAGTCATGAAAGACAGCCGCGACGGCGGCGATCTTGAGCCGCGTTTCGTTGGGCGCGCCGGCAAAGCCAAGGGTCAAGATGCCTACGCGCACGGCATGATTCCGGTATCGCGTCCAATCATCTGCGAGCACCTTCGCATAGGGTCCGAGCAACCTGTCCACCTCACCCACTAGGGCGGCAGCATTCTGTTCAGACACGGTCATATCGGGCGGCCTCCTTAGGCAGGCTGTATGAATAGCCGGAGCCTTGAAACGTCTGGTACCGTAGGCACGCGGCGCAAGCCGCACGGGCAATATCCACTGTAAAGGAGACGGCGATTGTTTTCGATCCTGCGCTGCACCTGGTTGGCCGCACTCATGCTGATCGTGCCCCATGCTCTCGCTCAGCAGTCCGAGACCGACCCCGCCTCGCTCACGGAAGTGCGGGCTGCAATCGACGATGCATGGTCTAAGCAAAGCGGATTTCGTTCAGAGTTGCATCTGTCGACAGCTCTGCGGGAATCGTTCGTGCGCCTGAACACGAACATGAAAGGGCCGCTGCTCGTCCGGCGGGACGGCGGGGGCGATGCTCACTACCGCGCGGAACTGACCGGCCGCATCGACATGGGACCTTTCCTCAAGCTTGACGCTACGCTCATGCTCATTAGCGATGGAGACGCCTACTGGACCGTGCGCACCGCCCGGGGAAATACGACCGCGGAAAAGCGCGCCCGGCCCGACACTGGTTACTTTGTTCCCAGCGGCGGCTCGGCCCTGCTCGACGAGGCTGCACAACGCTACACCTTGCGTGTTCTTCGAGACGGGGTGCTGCAGGCACGGCCCGTCTTTATCATCGAAGGCCGGCCGCGCCAAGACGCCGAACAGGAACGCGACTACGTATCGGCGGCCCGCTTCTACTTCGACAAAGCAAGCGGCGTACTGATGCGGCGTACGCTTTTGGATGAGGATGGCCGTGCCATTGTGGATTCGTACCTCATGGGCCTCCAATTGGATCCAAGCTTTCCCGACGGCATCTTTACGTACGATCCCCCGCCGGGCATGACGGTCGAGACGGTGGATTAGCGAGCCGCCATCCTCAGTTGAACCGCGGGGGCCATGGCATGCCTAATGCAGGCATGCCGCAAGCTGCAACGAATAAGGGGCACATGCCGCGCAAGGGGGCGAAGCAGAAACGGGCGTCAGCCCCACCAAAGAAATCGGCGCCCGAGAAACAGCGTGCTGCCAATAAGGGCCCCAGCAAAAAGGCTGCCGCCAAGAAGGCGTCCCCCAGCGCCAGTCAAAGGGGGTGGCGAGCCCCCTTGCTGCGCGCGGTAAGGATTGCGCTCTATGTCTTCTATGCGGCGTTCATCGCGAGCATTGTGCTGGTGGGCTTGCTTCGCTTCGTCAACCCGCCAGGCACGCCGCTCATGGTCGTCCGGCAATGGCAAAGCGAGGAGCCGGGCTACCGGATCGATCGCCGCTGGCGCAGCTTGCAGCAGCTTGGGCCCAACATCGCCCTGGCCGCCATTGCCGCGGAAGACCAGAAGTTCCCCACGCACTGGGGCTTCGACTTCGTCCAGCTCGAAGCCGCCATCGATGACTACCGCGCGGGCAAAGGCCTCCGCGGCGCAAGCACCATCTCCCAACAGGTTGCCAAGAATGTGTTTCTGACGCCGTCGCGCTCCTTCGTGCGCAAAGGCATCGAGGCGTACTTCACCGTTCTCATCGAGGCCCTGTGGCCGAAGGCGCGCATTCTCGAGATCTATCTCAATATCGCAGAGACCGGCGACGGCCTCTTCGGCGTGGAGGCCGCGGCGCACCACTATTTCCAGAAGCCCGCGCGCGAGCTGTCGCGTGAAGAAGCCGCCCTGCTCGCGGCCATTTTGCCCAATCCGCGCGAGCGCGACCCAGCCTCGCCCAGCCCGTATCTCGAGGAGCGGCAGCGTTGGATTCTGGGCCAGATGCGCAACCTTGGCGGCGCAAGCTATCTTGCTGCGATAGAAGACTTTGAAGCCGCGGCAGCAACGGAATAGGACACGCGCAATTTATGGCTAGACGCGGACGCTCGGGAACCCTAATTATCGTTGGGCTCATGTGGGTGGGCGCGCTCGCGCTCATCTACCTCGCTGGACTCGGCATATGGAACTTCCTGCAAGGACCAACGCCAGACGGCGAGCCCACCGCAGTGCCCGGGGGCGATGAATGGCTTTACCTCCTCGAGGGCGAGCACGCGCAGCACTGGGAAAATGTCTCCGACGATAGAGACATCTTCACCCTCGAGAACGGCATCCTGCATATCCCAGGCCAGTATCCCCTGCGCTATGTCGCCTACACTGCCCGTGAGTTCGAAGACTTCGACCTGCACCTTGAATTCAAACTGGGCTTCTGGTCGAACAGCGGGGTCTTCCTACGCTCACGCCCCGAGGCCCCGGTATCGCGCGGATTCGAAGTCCAGGTGCTTGATGACCATGGCTACGCCGCCCACAAGCGCGGCACCGGGGGCATCTACGATGTCGTCACTCCTATGTTCAACATGGCCCGCCCCCGCGGCGAATGGAATTCCTACGACATCTCCGTGCGCGGCGCCGAGGTCACTATCACGGTTAACGGTTGGAAGGTCATCGACACCGACTTCGCGCAGATGACCGAGCCCATCGGCAAATTCGACACGCCCTATGCCGAGCTGCCTCAGACCGGCTTCCTCATGCTGCAGGACCACGGCGGCTCCGTGTGGTACCGCAATATCGCGATTCGGCCTGTCGGCTGAGCCCGCCTTCAGACTACCCTTGACCCGTTTCACCGTGCTACCATCAGGGCCGGGGTAGAAATGAGGGGCTTGTGAGCCTGATGAAATCCATAGGTGCGTCCCATCACCGCACCATTGCCGCCGTTCTACTTGGAATGCTGGCCCTGCCCGCGGCCGCCCGGGCGCAGGGCATCGCATTCGTTTCTGACGGACCTTCTCCTGAACACGCCACCTTCCGCCCGCTCCTCGTCGAGGAGATCGAAGCGCTCATTGGGCGTGAATTTGCGCCCGCCTTTTTTCATCAAGACAGCTTTACAGGCGACTGGACCCAAGGGGGCGTCGAGCGCGCCCTGAACGCAGCCCTGCAGGACCCGCGCGTCGACATTGTGCTCACCCTGGGCGTTGCCAGTTCGTCCATTGCCGCGCAACGCATGAGCCTGCCCAAGCCTGTTGTCGCGCCCGCCATCGTGGATGCCCGGCTCTTCGGGCTGCCCGACGAAGGCGGCTACTCCGGACGCACCAACCTCACCTATCTCAGCGCGCCCCTGACAGCTGCCAGCGACATGCGCGTGCTCTACGACATCGCCCCTTACGAACACCTCGCGGTGCTGGTGAATGAACTCTACCTGGAGGTGGTCCCCGCGCTGCGCGACAATTACGCCGAGGCCGCGGCGCCGCTCGGCGTCAAGGTCACCGTTGTGCCCATCCGCGATGACCCCGCTTCCGCGCTGGATAGCATTCCGCCGGATGCCGATGCAGCCCTTACCGGGGTGCTGCTTCACCTGGATGAAGCAGATCGGGATCGGCTGTTTCAGGGCCTCGCTGAAAAGGGCTTGCCCTCGTTCTCGATGTGGGGCCGTGACGATGTCGAACGCGCCGCAATGGCGACCCAGCGCCCCCAGGACAATCTCCGCTATCTCGCCCGCCGCATCGCCCTCAAAGTGCAACGCATTCTGCTCGGCGGCGATCCGGCCCTGCTGCAGACCGCCTATCCCGAGCAATCGAATCTCGTCATCAACCTCGCCACCGCCCGCGACGTCGAGGTCTATCCGCCCTGGGATGTGCTCATCGACGCCGATCTCTTCAACGAAACACCCGGCGAGATCGAGCAGACCTGGACCCTGGATGGCGTCATCCGCTATGCGGTCGCCCAGAATCTCGATGTGCTGGCAGGCGAGCAGAATGTTCTGGCGAGCCGCGAGGACGTCCGCGAAGCCCGGGCGCCCCTCCTGCCCCAGAGCGAGGCGTCCGTGACCCAGGTCATCATCGACGAAAACAGCGCGAGCTTTCTACAGCCTGAGCGCGTCCTGTCGGGCAGCGTCACGCTTTCGCAATTGGTCTACTCCGACCAGGCCTGGGCGGGATACTACATCGCCAAGCGGCTCAACGAGGGCATCGCGGCGGAACAACGCGCCCTTATCCTCGACATCGCCGCGGAGTCTGCCCTCGCGTATCTCTCCGTCCTGCAAGCCGAGGCCGTCGCGCGCATCCAGCGCAACAACCTGAA
>CAZLBS010000381.1:0-4310 GCA_964557505.1 uncultured Nitrospiraceae bacterium
AGCAGACTATCGCCTCCGTCGAGTCGATAAGCGTGCCATCCAAATCAAAGATGACCGCGCGCAGCGGCGTGCCGCTCACGGCTGCGCGGCGCCTTGCCCATTAGGGGCGCCCAGAAATCGCCGCAAGGCCCGTTCAGCTTCCTTCAGATCCCGCTCGGCTTCGGCGAGGCCGGGGACCTCGGCGGCAATGTCCGGCCCGCCCTCAGCGTCTTCTCGATTATCGGCCTGCCCATCTTCCACGAGCCTTGCCAGGGCGAACCGCGCTTCCGCCAATTCATACTGCTGACGGAGGATGGTGCCGCGAATCGTTTCCACACTGCGGGGGAATGTCTCGGCCTGGGTGGAGACCGACGTGTGGTTGATGTTCCACACGTTGATGCGCGGGCCGGCGCCCTGGATCTCGCGCGCGACCTGCGTCATGGCCTGAAAGCTGACGAGGGCTTCACTGACGAATGCTACAGCGCCCAGCGCGTTCGGCACTGTCAGGCGGTTTTCATAGGCGCCGCGCACCTCGGGAGACAGTTCGAGTTGGGCATTCGCAGCCCCTATCAGGCATGCGAACAGCGTGCAGGCAATCGCCAAGAGCGTAAGGCGCCAAATCGTTCGCTGGGCGAGCGTCATGAAGCGGCTCCTTCGCCAGCGGGAGCGGCGATGCGCACATGACGGCCGTCTACAGTCACGCGCCCTTCCGCGAACCACTGGATCGCCTGCGGATACATCTCCCGCTCTTTGACCTGCACGCGCTCCATGAGGCTTTCCGGGGTGTCATTGTCCAGCACGGCCACCGGCTCCTGCATCACGATGGGGCCATGGTCGTATTGATCGTCCACGAGATGAATCGTCACGCCGGTAATCTTCACGCCGTAATCAAGCACGGCCCGGTGCACATGCAAGCCATACATGCCCTTGCCCGAGAACGACGGAATCAGGGCCGGGTGAATGTTGATGATGCGGTTGACGTATTCGCCTGGGATTTCGAGCATGCTCATCCACCCGGCGAGCACGACGAGGCCGGGCCGATACCGGCGGATGGCATTCCAGAGGTCGCGGTTATACGTGGCGAGATCGCCCGCATAGTCTTTCAGCGGCAAGGCATGGCCCGGGATGCCATGCTGTTCGGCGCGCTCGAGCCCGCCAGCTGTCCGCTTGGAACTGATCACGCAGGCAATTTCGGCTTCGAGTTTTCCCGCATGGATGTGCTCGATCAGATTTTGCAGCGTGCTGCCGCCGCCTGAAATCAAGACCGCCAACTGCATCGGCATGGCGCTCATCCCCCTTCTATATGCTGAGTCCGTGCTTGGCCTCAGCGCCGTCATCCAGGCCAGATGCCCGTGTAGACTTCAGTCGCCGGGCCTTCCTGGTAGACATTGCCATCGTCTGCCCACTCGATGGTGAGCGCGCCGTGCACCAGATGGACGTGCACGCGGCGGTCCGTCTGGCCGGTCTTCATGGCGGCCAAGGCGGCGCCGCAGGAGCCGCTGCCGCTGGCCATGGTCTCGCCGCTCCCGCGCTCCCAGATGCGCATGATGATGTTTTCGCGATCCCGTACCGTGACGAATTCCACGTTGGTGCGCCTGGGAAACTTCGGATGCCGCTCAATCTTAGGACCCCAGGCGTGCAGGTCGAAGGCAGCCGCGTCGTCAACAAAGATGACCGCATGCGGGTTGCCGATGTTGGCGCAGGTGATGGGAAAGGTGGTTCCGTCGACGTCGAGCGGCTCTTGAATGACTTCGCCTGGCGGGCCTTCCATGGGAATCTCAGCCCGGTCGAACTTCGGCCGGCCCATGTTCGAGCGTACCGATAAAACGACGCCATTCACGGCATGCAGGCTGACGGCATTTGGGCCCGCAAGCGTATCGATGACGAACTCGGTCTTGCTGGTCATGCCGCGCTCGAAGACATATTTGGCGAAGCAGCGAATGCCATTGCCGCAGGTCTCCGCTTCGCTGCCATCGGCATTGAAGATCCGCATGGCGAAGTCCGCGTTCTCACTTGATTCAATGAGGATGATGCCGTCGGCCCCGGCGCCCAGGTGCCGGTGGCTCATGACCTCGCTCAGCGCGCCGGGCTGCACGATGGGAAATTTCGCCGCCTCGATGAACAGGTAGTCATTGCCCAAGCCGTGCATTTTGGTGAATTGAATGTCCATAAAGCCCTTTCCAAGCAATACCGCGATGATACAGGGCGAACCCGGAATTGAACAAGAAAAAGAAAAGGCCGGCAAAGGCCGGCCTCGAGGCAGTCGGTTCACATGTTGTGGGACGTTATGGGACGAACAGGGTCGGGCGCGCCTCGATCGACAAGGCGAATTCGATTTCCCAGGTCGTGTCGTCGATGTTGAGTTGCCCGTTCGGATTGCCGGGGTCGCCCGGACCGCCGGTATCTTCCACGCGGATTTGTTGCGTGCGCAAGCCCACGCTATTGGTGCCTTGAATGGAATCGTCCAAGGTGTACAGATAGAAGCTCGAACCGACCCGGCAAGCGCCGTAGACGCGCACGCAGTGCCCGCCGGTACGGTTGCCGGCGGCATCGTAATAGCCGAAGCAAATCAATACGCCATGGCCAGCCGTCAACTCGTCGAAGATCCATTGCCATGTAGGCGCCGTGCCTTCGCGCACGCTGACGCGATCGCCGAGGTCGTTCGAGATGTCATCACAGACCGTGCCCGCGCCAATCATCTCGGCGTCCGTGCCTTGGTGCTTGAACCTGGCATCCGTAAACGGGCCGGCTCTGTCCAGATACTCGAACAAGCCCGTATACAACTGGCAGATATTGGAGCCGCTGCCTTCGTCGAAGCTGACCGCGCCGAGCCGGCTGGTCGAGGCGTCCACTTGCGCGATCACGCTGAAGGGCTGCACCGGCTGCCAGAACACGTTGTCGCCAAACAGGAACTGCTGTCCGTAGCCCGGCACGGGAAGCTCTGGCAGGTCCCATGCGAGCAAGCCGCCGTTATAGCGGTCTTCGAGGTATTGAATGGTGTTGGCGACGGCCATGGGAACGCATTGGTTCCGGGCGGTCTGGATGTTGGGCGCGGCATCCTGAATGATGCACATCGGATACACCAGGTCCTGATTGGGCGTCGGCGCAGGCGATGTCTTGGGCGCGGGCCCCACGGGCTGCAGGTCATCGATAATGCGCGGCGGACGCGTGTTAAGCAGAGGGTCCGGCAGGAACCCTTCGGCATTGACGACCGTAGGCGTGACCTGAAACACCTGCCGCGGAAATTGCGAGAGCTGCCGCTGAATCGTCTGAGCGACAGGAATTGGCTGCTCAGTCGCGAGGACAGTCGCGAAGATGGACTGAATCGGCTGGCGAACAATCTCGGTTTGCGGCGCCAAATCGAGGTAGCGGCAGATGGGCACGCTGCGCCGCGGGCCGCTCGCCGGGGGCGCATCGCAAGGCGCGGCCGGCACAAAAATGTTGTCGAGCACCCACTGCGGTTGACCCGTGCGCGAACTCGAGATCAACACGTTCAAGTAGTAGCTGGTATCCGGGGCCAATTCACGGACACGGTCCGTGTCGATATCGATTTGGCCCCAGTCGGAAGGCCCGGTTTGAATCGCGTCGAATTCGAACAACACTTGCTGAAACGAGACCACGCCCATCGACGGCTTGACTTGAATGAAGCGCGGCGGCTCTTGCCGGTCCTTTCCTTTGCCTCCACCCCGTGCGTGCGCTTCCGGCGTGCCAAGCGCCGCCACGCAGCCCATTGCCGCTGCCAGCACGGCCAGCATCTTCACCGCTCCCACCAACTGCTTTCCAAGACATACTCCACCACAGTGATCTGACATACTTCGGCTCCCCTAGGTTTTTGCCCTCAGACCCCGTGCGCCGATTCGGCGCAAGGCTTGAATAATGGACTGAACCGGGCAGGCTGTCAATGTAATATCTTTAGCTAGGCTGCATAAGGAAGGAGATAGGACCCTACCATTGTTTGCGGACAAAGGCTTGGGCTTCTTCTTTTGTGGCGAGCGTGCCTTCGAGTTGAGCATCTTCGACGGCTTCGAGCATCTTGCCGAATTGAGGGCCGGGGGTGTAGCCCATGGCGATGAGATCATTGCCGGTAATGAGCGGCGGCGGGCGCATTTGCTCTGGCTGGAGCTGGGCTTTGTATGCCCGCACTTCCTCGACGATGCTGGTATCGGCGTGGCTGCCTTTGCAGTCCGCTTCGCAGAGGTCGAGCAGTTCATCGAAACCTTCTTCACGCACGAAGCGCCGCCGTTTGGCTTCACGCATTTTGGGCACATGGGCCAATCGCATGTGCTGGCGCACCAGCCACTCGACCCGGTCGCAATCGTGCTTGCTCATCT
>CAZLBS010000382.1:0-4294 GCA_964557505.1 uncultured Nitrospiraceae bacterium
GTGAATGTCCCCCGAGAGGTGCGCCTCGGCGGTCTTGCCGGTGAAGACCCGCGCCAGCGCGAATTCACGCTTCACACGCTCCGCAATGAGCCGGTTCGACACTTCGGGGTCAAGGGTGCGTTCATCGACGGCGCCCGGCCCGCAGAGCAGGCGTTCGGCATCATACAGCGGCAAGCCGAGCCGGGCGTGCCGTTCGCGGTGCGCATCAAGTCCGTGCGCCACCAGGCGTGCATCCACCAATTCGCGGATCATGCCCGAACTGACCTGGCTCGCCCCCGCGGCGATAACCTGTCCTTCGACTTCTTCCGCGATCATGACTGCCTGGCGGCGGCCAAGATCGGTTTCGCGCACCAGCGCGTCCGTAATGCGTGAGCGATCCCAAGGGGCGAGCGCGTCATCGCTTCGGCGCACGAGAATGGCCGGGCCCGCGGCAACCTCGCCGCCGCCGGCGCCCTCCGCGGCGCCCAGTCCTGGCAGCGGCTCGACCGTCTGTCCCACGCGCTGCAATTCGCGCAGCCGCTGGCGCCGGTCGTGAAAACGCGCATAGGCGAGCGCCGTCCGCACGTGACCCATATCAACAAGAATCTTGCCCACCGCCTCGCGAATGTGGTCCGCCGTTGGCATCACTCCGCCGCTGCGTTTTTCCACGTACAGGGCGACGCCATTTGCCAAGTGATGCGCCCGCTCGATATCGCCCTCGCCGGCCGTCTCCGCGGCGCGGTAAATGGAAAGGGCAATCTTGAACTTGTCGAAAGGGACGATGGCCCCGGTTCGCTTCATCATCCGGGGAATGCCCACGGGCGGGGCAAGGAAGGAGAGTTGCGCGTCGTAGAGCCCGCCAAGTTGGTGGGCCGGGTGCTCCGCTTGCGCGAAGGCCGAGTCCGGCGGTGTTCCCGGCAGGTGCGGATATGACGTGCTCATGAAACCGCGCGTCCTTGCCCGCAAAATGCCGGGCCTGACTATGCCTTGCTATCCAATCGCGGCAGCTTAGCTGCCGAGATACAGGCCCGAGTCTACATGCTTGCCGTTGACACGGACTTCGTAGTGAATATGCGGCCCGGTGCTCATGCCGGTGCTGCCAAGCTTGCCGATGGTCTCGCCCCGGGAAACCTCCTGCCCAGCCTTCACCGTGACCCGCGAAAGGTGCGCATACCAGGTTTCCAGCCCAAAGCCATGGTCGATCTTGACCACATTGCCGTAATAGTTCTCGTATCCGGCGAACGTGACCGTGCCTTTGGCCGTGGCGATGACCGCACTGCCATACGGCGCGGTAATGTCGGTGCCGTCGTGATGGCGCACTTTGTGCAAGATAGGGTGCCGCCGGTACCCGTAGCGCGAACTGATGGCGCGCCGGTGATGCTTGGTCGGCCAAATCGAGGGCGTGCGCGCGATGCGGTCGGCCTTCGCCTCCATGCTCGCCAGCAGCTGGCTTAACGAAGCCTCGCGAAGCCGAATCTCTTCGACGATCAAGTCCGCGGAAGGGCTGGCGAGACCGTGAATAATGGTGGGCGGGTTCATCGCTTCGACCGTCAACTGTGCCGCTTGGGCGGCTGACAGGCCCGGCCCGCCGCCCTTGCCGCCGTCCACATCGATGATCGCGGCAGTCTCGGCGGCGCCCTTTTCACGCGGCGGCAGTCCGTGAATCTCCCGAATCTGCGCTTCCACGGCAAACATGCTGTTCAATTCACTGGTGATAGCGGTGTAGGCATTTTCGAATTCTGCCCGGACATCGCGCTCGATAGCGGCCCGCAGCGCTTCGCTATCCGCGTGCTTGGGCGCGGCAGGCGCGGCCTGAACGCCCGGCGTGAAGTTGCTCGAGGCGCTCAGCAATACCGCGTTTTCCATCTCAGCGCGCGCCACTAGATAGCGCTTCACCATGAACGACGAGGTAAATGCCAAGGCTACGAGCAAGACGCCCATAACCCAGACCAGCCACACATGACCAGAATGCAACGTGTACGACGTGGTCGTTCCCGTCCCCTCGGGAATAACCATCACGGTCCAGCGTCTCACGATAGAAACGTCTCCCGTTCAGACTTGGCGAACTGTCTTCAGCAACGCCGCCATGTCATCCCAACCTGCCTGCCTCGCGGGTCCGGTGATGACCGGTCATGGCATCCGAGGGGCTTGTGCAATCGACCTGGCCATGCGGCGGGTGGCCGCGGAGCCAGTCGCCCCTTGGTTGCGGCGTACTGTGTGTCCCCAGGCGTTTGCTTCGCCCTTCTTGAAAGCGCCAGTGCCCCCTAGCGCTCCTGGTGCGTGGCGGAAGACTAACAGGATGTGCGCTTTGTGTCAATCCCTGTCAAGCAAATATTACGAGAAAACTACAGCTCAAGATAATGGGTGTGCGGATAAAGCGCTATTTTCGGCACTCAATTTCGAGTGGCCGTTAGCGGAAGGTGAGCGGGGGTGGGGCATCCAAGGCCCCACGAATAACGTCCAAATCGTAGGGGATGGGTTGAACGCAGCGGAAGCCGATAGCCTCTTGCGTCGTGCCATAGGGCATGGTGTACCGGGCGGACGCGAGCGGGGTCGGAGGATTCCAATAACTGCCGCCGCGCACGACCATGGTATCTCCAAAAGAGGGGAGCCGCTCGTGTTCGGGGCATCCGCCCGCCTGGCCGATCGAACGGGTCCATTCAGCGGCATTGCCCGCAAGGTCATGAATCCCATAGATGTTCGTATCCGGTTCGAACGAGCCGGTTGGTTTTGGGGCGCCGCTGCCAAGGGAGGTATTGGCATTGCCCGGCGCCCAGTCGTTGCCCCATGGATAGGCCTCGGCCGCGCCCCCCGCGTAGGCGGCTTGGATCCACTGAGCCTCCGTCGGCAGCATGGCTTCCCGCCAAGCCGCATACGCGAGCGCGTCGTAGACCTGAATGCCCGTCACGGGTTCTTGCGGATTGGCGCCTGCCCGGCTAGGCGGGGTGCGCCAGCCGCCGCCGGTTTCCGCGGCAAAGCGGGCAAAGTCTTCCCGCGTTACTTCATGGCGATCGATGAAGAAGGCTTCGACAGTCTCGGCACAGACAGCCCCGCCGCCTGCGTTGATTTCCACAGTGCCCGGCGGCACGAAAGCCATGTCCAAAGGCGCAAGATAAGGGCCGGCGTAGCACAACAGCGCCCGCCAATACGCCATCCTCGCAGCGGCCGCATCTCCAGCAGTCTCCGCTGCCTGGGCTTCCGATAGATGTTGCTCGGCGTCTGCGGCGAACCGGTCGATCACTGGGCTGCCGGCACGGTCCTCATTGGCTTTCGCGGCGAATTCCTTCGTCAGTGCGGCAAGCGCGCTCAAGTCGCCTTGAGCCGTTCCCGCGGCGGCGGCAGGCGTGGAGGCCGCGGCGGGCTGCCGCATGGCCTGCTCGACGGCATAAATGCCGGCGCCCGCCAGGGCCGCAATCAGCACCATGGCGGTGGCGCCTAGGGCGATGCGCAGGCGCGGGGTTTCGCTGCGTCCCGTAACCTGCGAGGTCTTCCGGTCGAGCTGACGCAAGTCGGCAAGACTTGTACTGCCAGCCGCGGGCAAGGCGGCCCCTTCGTGTTCGACCATCTCCCGCACATTCTTGAGGTCTGCGCGCAACTCGCGCACGCTCGGGTAGCGGTTTTCCGGCTTTGGCTCGAGGCAGCGGCTGATGATGGGGTCCAGGGCCGCGGGCGCTTCATGAACCAGGTGCGAGACCGGCTTGGGCATGCCCGTCGGCGCATTGCCGGACAGGATCTCGTAGAGCACCACCCCAACACTGTAGATGTCGGCGCGGGCATCAACCTTCGCGCTGTCCTTCAACTGCTCGGGCGACATGTAATGCGGCGTGCCCATCACGACCGAGGTGCCTGTCATTTGTGTGTGCTTGATCAGCTTTGAAATGCCGAAATCCATCAGCTTCATGGAACCCGACTCGGTCAGCATGATGTTTTCAGGCTTGATGTCGCGGTGGATCGTGTATTGGTGAGCGTATTCAAGGGCCTCGCAGAGCTGCAGCATAATGTCGAGCGCCTGCTTCACCGGCAGGTGCTGGCCCTCGGGCAGATTGTCGAGCAGCGCGCGCAGCGACTGTCCCCTGATGAATTCCATCGAGATATACAGGATGCCATTGGTCATCCCGATATCATGCACGCGCGCGATGCTGGGAAAGGCTAGCGTTCGCGCTATGCGGGCTTCATTGTAGAAGCGCTCGACGACGAGCTGGTCTTTCGCAAACTGGGGGAGCAGCGTCTTCAGCGCCACTTCTTCTTTGAGCACGTTGTCGCGCACGCGATAGATGCAGCCCATGCCGCCGCGCCCGACCATGTCGGTCACGGT
>CAZLBS010000383.1:0-4289 GCA_964557505.1 uncultured Nitrospiraceae bacterium
ACAGTTCTATGGGCCCGCGCGTGCACTGGTCGCAGATGGCCAAGCGCGTCGTGCCGCCCGTGCGCATTCTGGGCCCCGTCCGGAAATTGCCGAAGGCGCCGCGCCTGCCTAAATTCCCGCGCATCCCTTTTCGGCGCGGCGGCGAGTAAGTGAAAGCGGCGGCACTACACCACTTCTTCAGCCACCTTCTCGCGGTAGTCAGCCACCATTTCGCTCAACACGTCTTCATCCACCTCGAGCATAGCGACCGCTTCGCCGTAGTCGCGGAAGATATCTTCGACCGCATCGCCTGAGCTGCTATAGCCCAGCGCCTTGGCGAGCGAGGCAATAGCGCAAAGCTGCCGGTGGCCGTTCGCCATCTCGGGCTTTTCGTGAAAGCGTATCGCAACGCAAATCTCTTCCGGAAGCCCCCAGTGCTGGGTGAGTTCGTACCCTGCTTCCGGATGCGCAATCGCGCAAACTTCTTCTTCCGAAGCCGTGAGGCCGCGTCCTGTCAAGGAATGGTTCACCTTGCCATACCGTTCCGGCGCGACCTCCGCCAACGCGATGCGTCCAATGCTCAGCAGCAGCCCAATGGGCAACAGCCGGCTCGTTTCACCTTGATATCCCGTACGCTTCGCGATCTGCCGGATGGCTCCTGCCGTGCGCATCGATTGCCGCCACAGCGCGGGATAATCCAGCACCTTGCCCTGCTCGAACATGTTGACGACCGCCGCGCCCATCACGATGGCCGAGGTCTCTCGCAGCCCCAGCAGCGATACCGCTAATTCAATGCGGCCGACGCGGTTCGGAAATCCATATGCCGCCGAATTGGCAACGCTCAAGACCTTTGCCGCGACAGGCGGATCTTGTTCGATGATCCGGCCCACTTCAGCCAAAGCAATCTCAGGATCATGAATCGCGTCCTCGACCCGCTTTACAGTTTCGGGAAGCGTCGGCAAACTGCGCAAGCTCCGGAGCATAGGGATCAAGCTATGCAGCCGCATGGTCGACGCGGGAGGCAACTCGCTCGCCTGACCCCGGCCAATAGGCCGCTTCATGAACTCCTCGTCGGGACGCCACACCTCGACGGGTTCGGCCTCGCCTTCCACCGCCGGATAGTACCGCCGGATTGAATCGCGTACATCCATCGGCGAGCAGAGCAGGGGCTTTACCTTCAGCCCTGTGCGGTCTTCAATCTCGCCGATGGTCCGCCCGTCCAACGGACACACCATGCCAAGGGTCAGCAGCTTGCCGAGCTTGTCGATCGGGAAGACCTCATGCTGCACGGCGAGATCCCGCGGCACAAGGTCAATGATCTCCTTCGGCACTTCATAAGAAGTCAGGTCGATGCTCGCAACGCCGGGCTGCTTGGCAAGGAAGCGGACAAACTGCTCCGCCTCAATAAAGCCCAGCGCAATGAGGGCCTCGGCGATTTTGCCCCCCTGCTTCTCCTGAAAGGAAAGCGCTTCCTCCAGTTGTTGCTCGCTGATGAGACCGGCGTCGACCATGAGCGAGCCGATGAGTTTTCGAGGCTGCCCTCGCGATTGCATGACTATACGAGTATCCCCTCTTCATCACAGAGGTTTGCAGGAAGCGATCACGCCAGGCACAAAGGTGAGCCTGCTTGATCTTCCTCCCCCCAAGCTTACGAGCGAGCCTTAACCTGCCGCCAGCTTAGAGTGTAAAACCAGGCCCAAATCCTGTCAAACCGCCTCAAGATAGCGTCAGGGGCGCCATATCTGGCTAGGCCGGATCTTCCTCTTCCGGGACGCCCGCCAACGTAACGGCGAGCAACATGCATGGCGTTTCACCAGGAGCCACCACGAGCCCATCAATAGCGGAGTCGCCAGACTCGATTGCTATGGGCCACACATACTTGTATTGCCCCACGCTCAGCCGCGGTCCGAGCGCTTCGGGCGGTGCATTGCGGTGAAACAACTTCGGCAGGGGCACGTTCACCGAACGTGCGGGCTCGCCCCCTGATTCAAAGGTGAGTGTGAGGGAGCTGTCTTCCGTGATGCCGGCGCCCAACAGATGGATGGTGCTGGCTTCAACCCCGGCTCCGTCCAAAGGAATCGTCACCGCTTCCTCGCGCAGCAAGAGCACCCCCTGACCGTCATCGGGCTCGATGCTCAGTTGGAACGGGACGCCTCCCACCCGCGCCTCGCCCGCATCGTAGGCCAGTTGGTTCAACCGAAGCGGTGCATGCACCTGACCGTTCGCATCGAGCCGCGCAATGAGATCGAGGGGCTCTCGCCCGACCCACAAGCAGTCAACGCGCACCGGGAAACGGCGGCCGGCGTCGCGCGGGTACAGCCGCAGGATCTGACGCCCCATGCGAATGGGGCCCAAGGCCACGCCGCGAACGCCTCCCGCAAATGCGTCCGCCTCATGCTCCGGGTGCCGCGCAGGCGCGTAGAGGCCGCCCCTCCGAATGCCGTTGAGCGCTGCCTGTGCCGCGTAGAATTCGGCTGGCAACGCCGACTGCTCGGCCCGCCAATAGAGCCACGCGTCTTGACTGTCAAACGGCACATTGAAACTGTATTCGACGGCCCCTGTTCCTGGCTCGGCCACTCCCTCGGCCACAGCGCCCCCCGATGCATTCGCCACTTCCATAGAACGCCGAATGCTTGCTTGCCCTGAGGCGAAGGACTCCCCCTCCAAAAACACATGGCGGGGACCAGGAGCCTCTTCGAGGTCAGGCAAAATATCGCCGGACAAGGGGTCCGAATTGAATACGCCAGACAAGTCGATGGGCGCATATGCGCGCTTAGCAGGCGCTTCTTGGGCGGCGGCAGGCCATGCCGCAAGGCCCGCGGCAAGCATCAACATACACCTAAACATATTCCACTCCAGTCGATACAGGTACCGCAAAGCTTGTCACATGGTCGCTGATGCGCGCGGCGATGGCCGCTGCCTCCGTGCGCGTCCGGCAAATGCCGGCGAGGGTCGGCCCGCTTCCGCTCATTACAGCCCCCAGGCAGCCCGCTTCCACGAGACGGCGCTTAATCTCAGGCAGCGCGGCATGCTCGCCAAAGACCGCGGGCTCCATCCGGTTGAACAACGCCTCCACCACGCGGCCCTGCTCGAGATTGGCGATTGCTTCCGCGAACGCCGCGCTGTATCGCTCCGCCGGATGCGGCTGGCGCTGCAACTTGGGGTGATTGAATATCGCCGCTGTGCTTACCTCGACCGCTGGATGAACCAGCACGAAGGCGCAGTTCGTCAACGGATTCAACGGATGCATCACCTCGCCGCGGCCGGCCGCCGCAACCGTGCCGCCTTGAAGGCAGAACGGCACGTCGCTGCCAAGCTCGAGTCCATAGCTCAGCAATTGCTCTCGGCTCAAGTGCAATTGCCATAGGTCATTGAGCGCCATCAGCACTGCCGCAGCGTTGCCCGAGCCGCCCGCGAGCCCCGCGGCTACCGGGATGCGCTTGGTCACCTCGATGTGCGCACCAGCCGAAACGCCCAAGTCTTGCCGCAGCAAATCAGCCGCGCGGTAAGCGAGATTCCCTTCGTGTTCCAGGTCTTCACGAGAACACGCCAACGTCAGCCCGCCATCACTGCGCTGCGTAACGGCCACCTCGTCATAAAGGCTGACCGACTGAAACACCGTCTCAAGATTGTGGTAGCCATCCGTGCGCCGCTCGAGAACTTCAAGGTACAAGTTGAGCTTGGCATAACTCCGGCAATGAATGGCTCCCGGCCCCGTCATGACCCCGAGTTCTCCGTCGTATCGGTCTCGTCCACCGCTGCTTCGCCTCCCGGCAACGCCGCGTCCCCAGGGACAGCGGATAAGCCTCGAGCCTGCTCAGGCCCTGCAACCAAGTGCCGCTTCGCCCATTCCAGCTGACTATGCGCGCCAAACATGATCAGCATGTCCCCTGCCTGCAATGGCTCATCCGGGTCGGGATTTGACCGTGCCATGCCATTGCGGGTGATGGCAACAATGCTGACCCCGGTCGCGGCACGGAGCGCCAGTTCCGCAAGCGACTTTCCATTGGCAAAGGAATCGCTTTCCACATAGTGCGTCCGCATGGTTGTGCGCTGCAGTGCGGCCATGACTTCCTCGGTGGCAGCCCGGTCCGTCGCCTTTCCCCGCAGCATGCCGTATCCCCCCGCACGCACCGCCGCCAACTGCGCTTCGATGATGTTGTCGGGCACATCCATTTCACGCAACACATGCGCCATGATCTCGACCGACGTTTCGAAATCCTCTGGAATCACCTTCGTCGCGCCGAGACCGTACAACTCCTCAATCTGCGCCAAATACCGCGTCCTCGCCAAAATGAAGAGATCGCCGC
>CAZLBS010000384.1:0-4277 GCA_964557505.1 uncultured Nitrospiraceae bacterium
GCTGGAATGTCGGTATAGAGAAGGCCCAAACCGGGAACCCAGAGGGGACCTTCCGTAAAGCGGCGCCCATCGGCAATTTCCTGGGGCTCGAGCGCTCCGAGTTCCATCTGCGAGATGTCGACGGCAATGCAAATCGACAGTGCTAGTGCAAGCATGCTCATGTCCGGGTACTCCCTCAGGGTTCGCCCAAGTTTGCGGTTCGCCCGGTGTACGAATCAAGGCGCCCGGGATTGGCTCTCCTCTGCTGGCGCGTTACACTGCAGCGTGCGGGATTGGCGGGGCAACGAGCTCGGAAGCGTTAAGAAAGCGAAGCAGATGGCGGCGAGGATCTATCTGGACCATAGTGCGACGACCCCGATTCGTGCCGAGGTTTTTGCGGCGATGGAGCCTTGGCTCTGCGGCGTCCCGGCCAATGCAGGGAGCGTGCATTCACACGGCCGGGCTGCGCTGGCGGCGATTGAGAACGCGCGCGACCACGTAGCAGCGCTCATCGGTGCGCCTCCAAAAAGCATCCTGTTCACGAGTGGCGGTACGGAAGCCAATAATGCGGCAATCTTCGGACTTCTGGAAGCACAGGCTCCTGGACGCAGGCAGGTCGTTGCGAGCGCCATCGAGCACCATGCGGTGTTGCACGCCTGCGAAAGGGCAGCGGAGCGCTTCGGATCTTCATTCACGATCTTGCCCGTGGATGCGGCAGGCATCGTGGACGTGAGCGTGCTTGACAAGCTCGAGCCGGAAGGCATTGGACTCGTGAGCGTGATGCATGCCAATAACGAGACGGGGGTCATCCAACCGATTGAAGCCGTTGCGGAATGGTGCGCGGCACGCGACATCCCGCTGCATACGGATGCTGTTCAAACGGCGGGCAAGATGCGCATAGATGCCGGGCGGCTCGGCGTTTCGGCACTGAGCTTGTCTGGGCATAAGCTCTATGGGCCTCAGGGCGCTGGGGCATTGTATCTTTGCCGCGGGACTGCCTTTGAACCTCAGCAGGTGGGCGGGGCGCAAGAGCGTGGCCGCCGTGCCGGCACGGAGAATGTTGCCGCGATTGTGGGATTCGGCGAGGCATGCCGGTTGGCCGGACAAGAATTGGACGATGCCTCAGAACGGATGCGGCAACTTCGCGACGCCTTCGAGGCAAGCGTGCTCGGGCGGACTCAAGACGCTTATGTAAATGGGGCAGGCGCGCCACGCTTGCCGCACGTGAGCAACATTCGCTTCGAGGGCGTCGAGGGCGAAAGCCTATTGCAAGCACTTGATATGAACGGCGTCTCAGTCAGCACAGGCTCGGCCTGCACGTCAGGCTCTCTCGAGCCGTCGCATGTCATTCTTGCGATGGGTGTTGAGGCAGGACGGGCACGCGGAAGCATACGTTTTAGCTTAGGCAAGGACACAACGGCAGAAGAGATGTCTCAAGCCACGAACCTTGTGCCGCAATTGGCCGAACGCATTAAGTCGGTGGAATCTGCCGTATCTTCTCGTTAATGGAATCCTCGGCTCCGCCTCCTGCCCATGCTTCTGCCTTGACCCTGTTTTGCCGCCATGCTGTGAGGGGGCTTCCCAGCCAACTTTCTAGGCCGGCAGTGTCCTGCTCATAAATCTGATATAGCGCGCACAGTTCGGACGGCTCGGCGGCCAATTGAAACGCGTTCGGATTCAGGTCCGGTGCAAGCGCTAACCGCCTCGATATGAAACGCCGCAGCCGGTTAGAAATGCTATTGCTTCCGAGGTCAGCTTTTCGAATGTAAATAGCGCCCTCGTGCTCGGCTCTTTCAAATCCCGCGTTTTGTTGTTGCTCTGAATGGCGCACCTGAAAGTTGGGGTCGACGCCCAAATGTCGAAAGCACTGCTGGAATGCGGCATTCGGGCGCCGCACTGCCTCTTCGAAAACGAAGCAGCAGAGTTGCTCCTCCGGAAACACATCGAGCCACTCCTGGAGGTGTGCATGATAGAAGCCCATGTGGATGATGCCATGTTGTTTGCCGGCATCGAGCAATCCGCTCTCGAGACGGACGCGCCCGAGGCGGGCGTGATGCAAGAAGGCTGAGACGGCACGTTTCACGGGGTCGCGCAAGATGAGCAAGAGGCGCACTTCTGGTCCCAGGTGCTCTCGTATGGTTTTTGGGATCGCCCGATTGCGGTTCTTCTGGTCCGGTCCGGGTTCGAGCCATTCCGGATGCTGGGCGGAGCACCAGAAGTATCCTGGCGTAGCTTCTCCCACCGCCTTTTGGTCCGAGACATCGTTGAAGTGCGTGTCGAGGTAATGCTGAATCCCGCGCTTGAGGCGGCTCTTGGTGTCGAAGAAGCCGGGTTCCTTGACGCGGCTCATGTAGATGTCTGGATGTTGCGCCAAGCCTTCATACAGCCAGGTGGAGCCGCAGCGCTGTCCGCCAATCACAAGAAAATTCGGTTTACGCACAGGCAAGGTTCAAGGTTCCGCTCATGTCGCAGCATCATTACCCAGCGGCCGGCAACGGGCCGTGCGGCAGCCCGGCTGATAGTGCGCGATTGCATGAACGCGGCGCAATGCACGGCGCTTCAATACATGCCCTTTGGCGCGACCTTGGGGGGGCCTTGAAAGTTTTTACACCAGGCAAAACTGATGGGCGTGTCGCGGCATTGTACGAAACCCAAAAGCTGCGCGTCCTCGAAGGTATTGGTTTCCAGCATAAAGGCAATCTTTTCCTTGGCTAGTGTGTCGCCGGCCCATGTGATGAAGAGGGCGTCTTTTCCTCGCAGCGAATCCCATTCCGCCCAGAAGTCATATTGCGAGTATTTGCGATTTCCGATGTCGATGAGATGGGTGCGCGGATTTCCGGGCAAGTAGAAGGCCGCCTGCGACGTAAGATTGCGTACATCACTGAAGACGAAGGCGTCTTCAGGCAAGCCGTTTGGGAAGCGCTCTTCGACGTAAGCGCTGATAATGCGGCCCGACGTTAACGGGCGGTGGTTCATCAGTTGGTTTGCATTAGACAGCGGGATGCTTAGCAGCGTTATCCAGAGGGGAAGCGTCTTCCAGCTAAAGGCCTTCACGGTGGACCACCACCAGGATAGTCCTACCATACCTGCGAAGTAAGCGGTAGTGGTCCAGTGAGCCTCGACAAAACGTGTCGGCGCGACGCCTGCGTAGAGGACGTAAAGCGGCAGCCCACAGCACAACAGAAATGCAATGCGGTGGTCCGAAGGCGCCTTTCGCAGCGCGGCGAGCGTTAAGACCACGTAATATATATAGAGAACGGGGTGGGCGGAGAGCGCTTGCGTCACGAAATACATCAGAAATGACTGCCATGCGGGCGGGATTTCGGTTGGGTTTTCCACGCCAAGCGTGGCCGTATGCCGGAGCGTAACCCAATCATGTTCGATGTTCCAGGCGAGGATGCCGCCCATGGAGGCGATGGCAAGGATTGGCATTGTGTAGAGAGCCGGCCTGCGAAAGGCGTCGCCTCGCTTCCAGGCTGCGTAGAGCAAAAAACTCGGCGCCAGAATGAGTCCGGTAAAGCGCGAGAGCGCGGCGAGGCCGATGGCGGCGCCGCTGAGTGGATACAGCGTCGGCTCCCCTTCAGTGGCCCGGTAGAACAGATACATGGCGAGCAGCCACAGAAAATAAAACGGCTCATTCGTCGTCATGCTCATATGGAAGCCATTCACCGCCACAACCGCAAGAAGAAGCAGGACGGAATAGCCGGCAGCAGATTCGCGGCCCGTGATTCTTCGCGTGAGCACATAGAGCATCACAAATGACGAGAGGTTGAAGAAGAGCGCTGTCAAGCGCAATGCGATTTCATGGTTTCCCGCAACGCCGGTCACGAGGGCGATGATGTAGGCAACCATGGGCGGCTTCGAATAGTATCCCCAGTCGAGATTGCGCGACCAATCCCAATACTGCGCCTCGTCGCCCGATAGGTCCTCGCCCTTGAGAGCATACGTGGCAAGAGCGACGGCGGCATACAGGGCAATCGAAAAGACCAGAGAAAGCCGTGGAAGCCGCGCATGCGCGGGAAACATGCGGTTGAAGAATGCTGTCATTGTTGATTGCATGCCCGGCGTTGCAGCCATAAACCCTTGTACGAGGCGTTACGGCCTACCCTTTGAGCCCTTTGTCAGTGACGGCGCCTTCGCTGGCGCTGCTCACGGTAGCTGCGTACTTGGCCAGCACGCCTGCGGTGTAGCGGGGCTTGGGCGCTTTCCACTTGGCGAGCCGAGCTTGGATCTCCTTAGGAGAGACATCGAGCGTGAGCTTGCGCTTCTGGGCATCGATGGTGATGGGGTCGCCGTTT
>CAZLBS010000385.1:0-4269 GCA_964557505.1 uncultured Nitrospiraceae bacterium
CCCTCGAATTGGCGCACGCAGGCCGGGAGGATGAGCAGCGTTGCCAGGCCCGAAACCAGCAGGATCGAGGCAAGGAACACCCCGACCGTGATGTAGGGCCGCAGCGGCGCGAACAACAGCGGCAGGAAGCCCACGGCAATCACGATCACGTTGCGCATGATGGCGCGCGCGGGTTCGCCGAAGACGTGCGGCCAGGTCTCGGCCCAGCTGCCGTATTGCGCCTGCATCTCGCGGCTGCGCGCGAGGAAGTGAATGGCAAAGTCAATCGCGAGCCCGAGCGTGAGCGACGATAACACTGCCACCGGCATGTCGTAGTCCTTCCCGATGAGCCCGATGACGCCGTAAATCATCGCGATGGTAACCGTGAGCGGAATCATGCTGAGCAGCCCCCACAACGCCGAGCGGAAGAGGAACGCCATCATGAGGAACACCACCACGAAGGAGCTGAGGAATGCGTCGCGCATGCCGACGACCATCTTTTCCTGCCACACGACGTTGAGATACGTCTTGCCGAACCACTGCACTTCGAGGTCGAACGGGGGCGGGTTCTGGGCGGTGTATGTGCCGATCGCCTCGGTCACGCGTTCCATGTCGACGTTGTCGCCGCTAGTGAGCTGCACCCAGATGCTCGCCTTGCGGTAGTCAGGCGTCACGAAGTGCCACAGGTCCTGCGGGCGGTGGCCGCTCTGGTACGTTATCAATGTCTGGGCGACGCCGCTCGCGGAATCCGGCACGCGGAAGGCCTCTTCCCGGCCCTCGAAGAGTTCCCGGTGCACGGTCTTCACGATGTCCGTGAGCGAGTTCGACTTGCCGACAATGCCCGTTTCGGCGAGGGCCTCCTGCAGCGACCCGATGTATGCCAGGGCCTCGGGCTTCTTGAACACATCGCCCCGCTGCTGCTCGGCATTGAGGAATGCGCTCAGCTCGTCCCAGGCAAAGTACAGCTCATCGTCCTCGGCGGCATCGGCCTGCTCGTTCGCATACGTGAGGAGTTGCTCGCGGAAGGCGTCGGGCGTCTCTGCCTCCAGTTCCATCGCTTTCGCGGTGAGGTCTTTGGCGGCGGCCGGCGCCTGCGGATACTCGACCTTGAGTTGCTCCGCCTGCTCCTCGAGGCGCCCAAGAAACTCCCCGCGGTAGTCGGCCACGCCCTGGTCCTGCTCCGGCGCGCTGAGCGCGAGGTATGCCATATAAGTGCCGCCGAAGTGATCGTTCAGCACGCGGTCGGCCACGCGGATGGGATGCGAGGCCTTGAACCAGCGCGTCGGGTTGTCGTTTACCTGGATTAGCGAGATGCCGTAGCCGGCGACCACCACGGCGAGGCCCGCGGCTGCGAAGACGAGCTTCGGCTGGGCGAAGGCCAGGCGCCCCATGCCCTGCAGCAACCAGCCCATCACGCCGTGCGGGTCGGTGTCGTCTTCCTCCGGGGTATGCACCACGCCGAAGTTATCGAGACGCTTTTCGGGGATGAACATCACATAGGCCGGGATGAAAACAATCGTGAGGAACCACGCCAGGAGAATGCCGAACGCCACGAAGACGCCGAACACCTGCACCGGAGGAATCGGCGTGATGGCAAGCGACGCGAAGCCGGCCGCCGACGTGAGCGACGTGAACAGCATCGGCCGGAAAAGGTCGTTCAGCACCTGCCGCATCGTCTCCGCGCGGTCCTTTGTCTCCTGGTACTTGTCGAAGAAGGCCGACAGGATATGGATCGAGTCGAGCACGGCGATGGGCATGATGAAAATCGGGATCATCGAACTCATGATGTGAATGGTCTGACCCGTGATGACGAGCAGGCCCATGGTGCAGATGACGGTCACCAGTGCGAGAATCAGCGGCGAGATGATCAGTTCCAGCTTGCGGAAGAAGTACAGCATCAGCAGGAAAATGGCGAGCATCGCGAGCGGGGCCGATATGCCCATCTGGATGAACATCTCGACGCCGAAGGTGTCCTCGGCCACGGGCAGGCCCGTAATGTGCCACTCGTCCGCACCCTCGAACGAAGCGATCTTCTCCTGCAGCTTCTGCGAGATTCTGTAGCTGAGGTCTTTCCGGCTGATGGGAATGTAGAGCGCCAGCATCTGCCCGTCCTCGGAAACCAGCGTGCCGTTCAGGAAGGGGATGCCCTGGGCGGCCTCACGAATACGGACAGCTTCAGCAGCGGTGGCGGGCGGCTGCTGCATCAGCCAGTTGAAGCTCACGGCGCCTAGCCCTGCCTGCTCGATGTTGTCGACGGTCGAGGGCGCAATGACATCCTGCTGCACGACGCCGGCTTGCGGGTCCGCGGCTCCGATGGCTTCGCCCCGCAGCGTCAGGGCGTACTCGGTCAACGCGTGCACCCGCGCAAGCGTATCGGGATTGAAGACGCCCTCGGGATGCGCCTCGTTCACCACGCCCACGACGATCATGTCGTAGAGGCCAAACTCTTCCCGCCGTGCGTTATGAAACACGCGCACCGGTTCATCGTCCCGAAGCATGTTCTCAGGGTCGGTGTCGACCTTCAGGGAATTGAGCATCGGGAGTTGCTCGGGGAAAAGGCTGGGCGCGGCGGCAAGCACCGCGATGGTTGCCGTGGCCACAAGCATGAGTCCGGACACCGTTCCCGGCCGTGTTGCCGCAACGTGACTGAATCGATCCGCTAGGTTCACTTGTGCCTTCCTTAGTATCGATAGCTCGCGATAATACGATGTATAGAGCGCGCAAAAGCGCGCCACCGCTCGACGGCGGCCGCCTTAGCCCTTGCCTCCGAACCGTGCTTGCACGCAGTCCATGATGCTTTCGAGTCCGGGTTCACACACGTGGTAGTAGATGCGCCGGCCATCCCGCCGCGCGTCGAGAAAGCCGCGGTCCTTCATGAGCCGCAAATGTTCGCTGGCCATGTGGCTCGGAATGCCGCAGGCTTCCGCCAACTCGCCAACCGTATAGTCCCCCTGCAGCAGCATTTCGATCATGCGCAAGCGGTGCGGATGGGCGAGGGTCTTGAGACACTCCGCCGCCTCGCTCATGCCCTCGAGCGATACCAATGCACGCGGTTTCGATGCAGGAGTCTTCTTCATGCCTCGAGCATACATCGGAACATCCCGATATGTCAATCTTTTCTTTGAAGCTGAACCTCCTTGCGCTGTCCACTAGGGTGCGGGGCGCTGGCGGCAGTTGCAGGCATCGCGCGTGGATTCTCCACGGCAGGCATCAGGCCGGGCATGCTGTCGTCTCCGTGCTCCCCTTCACTCCCCCCGGGGTGCACTGTTAGACTGGCGGAGAAGGAGGTTGTCTTGAGCGATTCTTTGTTTGCGATACATCGGTCGGCGTCAGTCGCGGGCCGCTTCTACCCGGCTGACCCGGGGCGCTTGCGGGCGATGGTGCGTGGCTATCTGGATGCGAGCCTGGTTGAGCCGGCGCCGAAGCGCGTGGTGGGGCTCATCGCGCCCCATGCAGGGTATCCGTTTAGCGGGCCGTGCGCCGGGCATGCGTATAGGCGGGTGGAAGGCAAGCGCCCGGAGCGGGTGATTCTGCTGGGCGTGTCGCACCGGCATGCGTTTGAGGGATGGTCGATCGCGGACGCGGGGGCGTATGAATCGCCCCTGGGCGAATTTCCAATCGACCACGGCTTCGCGTCGCGCATCGAGCACTTGCAGCCGATGGCGCCTACGGAACCGCACGAAGGCGACCACACGTTGGAAGTGCATCTGCCGTTCCTGGCGGAGGCCCTTGGGCTGATCCCAATCGTGCCGATCTTGTTTGGGTCGCGGCCAATGCCGGAGCACGAGCATTTGGGCCGAGCGCTAGGGGATGCCCTGGGGCCGGATGATTTGATCGTATGCTCGACAGACCTGAGTCATTTCTACACCGAAGCCGAGGCGAATGCGCTTGACCAGCAATCGCTGTCCGCGGTGTCGTCCAAAGATTGCGCGGCGTACCGCGAGGCGGTGCATGCCGGCCGCGTGTTGATGTGCGGGGCCACGGCCGTGCATGTGACCATGGCGTCAGCCTTGCAGCAGGGCGCGGCAGACTGGCGGCTGCTCGACTACCGCACCAGCGCGAAGGCATCAGGCGACGCAAGCCGCGTCGTGGGCTATGGCGCGATGACGCTCGAGAAAGCACCCGGCACGTGATGGCATCGAATGGCAAAGACAACCTGACCGTCAACGACGTGGCGCAAGTGATGCAGGCTTGGGCCCCGGAGGGTTTCGCCTACGACTGGGACCGCGTAGGCCTGCGGATTGGGTCGCCGGATGCGCCGGTGACGCGAATCTTGGCGACCTTGTCGGT
>CAZLBS010000386.1:0-661 GCA_964557505.1 uncultured Nitrospiraceae bacterium
TCGAAGCGCTGCTCGAAAACTGGCAGGTGGAGATGGCGGAAGGCGGCCAATTCGTGCAAGGCGCGGCCGAAATCCGAGAAGGTTACTGCCATCTCCCAGCCCTCAAGGCCAAGCTCGAGAAATTCCTCGACGCCTGGGCTGCGGCATAAATCCGCAAGCGGTCCGTCGCCGTGCCCCGCAGGGCGTTATACTTGACGTGTTTATGAAGTGATTATTGCCAAGAGCAAAAATCAGGTGCCAAAACCATGATCAGCAAATCCCTCGAAGCCACGTTGAACATGTCGCTTGCAGAGGCGCGCAAGCGGCGCCATGAATATCTGTGTCCCGAGCACTTGCTCTATGCCCTGCTCTCGGACCCCCAAGGCCGCGACATCATCGAAGCCTGCGGCGGCAGCATCGAAAGCCTGCACCAGCGCGTCGTGACCTTTTTCGACGAGCACCTCGAACCCTTTCCAGAAGGCCAGGCAGCCGCGCCGCGCCAGACGGCTGCGTTTGATCGCTTGCTCCAGCGGGCCCTGACCCATGTCCACTTTTCCGGGAAAGAAGAGGCCGACGCCGGCGACATCTTGGCCGCCATGCTCGAAGAACGCGACTCCCATGCCGCCTACTTTCTCAAGCACGAAGGCTTGACGCGGCTCGACATTCTCAATTACGTCTCGCA
>CAZLBS010000386.1:671-4246 GCA_964557505.1 uncultured Nitrospiraceae bacterium
TCAGACGATAGCGGCGGCCTCGCGGAAGACGTATTGGATGACGGCGAGGCGCCTGACGTAGAGCTTGCGGGCAAGCCGAAGCAAGAAAAAAAGCGAGGTCCGCTCGAGTCCTTCACCGTCAACCTGTCGCAGCGCGCTAAAGAGGGCCGCATCGACCCGCTCATCGGGCGCGACAAAGAGTTGCACCGGACCATGCAGGTGCTGTGCCGCCGCCGCAAAAACAATCCGGTTTATGTCGGCGAGCCGGGCGTCGGAAAGACGGCTATCGTCGAAGGCCTTGCCCGGCGCATTCAGGAGGGCAAGGCGCCTGCCGCCATCGCCGATGCCGAGGTGATTCAACTCGACCTTGCTGGCCTGATTGCGGGCACCAAATTCCGCGGCGAATTCGAAGCCCGGCTCAAGGCGGTCATTCAAGCCCTCGTCAAGAAGCCGCACGTCATCCTCTTCATTGATGAGATCCACATGGTCGTGGGCGCGGGCGCCACGTCCGAAAGCACGATGGATGCCTCGAACATCCTGAAGCCCGTACTCGCGAGCGGGGAGCTTCGTTGCATCGGCGCCACCACCTACGAGGAATTCAAAAACCACTTCGACAAAGACCGTGCCTTAAGCCGCCGCTTTCAGAAGATTGAAATCGCCGAGCCGAGCGTACGGGAAACGGTGCTCATCTTGCGCGGCCTCAAGGATCATTACGAAGCGCACCATGGCGTCCGCTATACGCAGACGGCACTCGAGTCCGCGGCGGAGCTTTCCGCGAAGCACATCAATGACCGGCACTTGCCCGACAAGGCCATTGATGTCATCGATGAAGCAGGCGCCGCGGCGCGCCTGCTCGCACGCGGCAAGAAGACCGTGCGCCCGCGCGACATCGAATTCGTCGTTGCCGACATGGCCAAGATTCCCGCGCGTAGCGTCTCCAGTTCCGAGACTGTTCGGCTCGAGACGCTCGAAGATGATTTGAAGCGAGCAGTATACGGACAAGACGAAGCCATTCACGCCGTCGCGGCGGCCATCAAGCGCTCTCGCGCCGGCCTTGCCAATCCTGATAAGCCGGTCGGCAATTTCCTCTTCACCGGGCCCACAGGTGTCGGCAAGACCGAGGTCGCCCGGCAACTCGCCCAGGTGCTCGGGGTCCATTTTGCCCGCTATGATATGAGCGAATCCATGGAAAAGCACACCGTGTCCCGGCTCATCGGCGCCCCGCCCGGATATGTCGGCTTCGAGCAGGGCGGCATCCTCACCGATGAAATCCGAAAGCATCCGTACTGTGTGCTTCTGCTGGATGAAATCGAGAAGGCACACCCCGACCTGTTCAACATCCTGCTGCAAGTCATGGATCACGCCGCCCTTACCGACAACAACGGCCGCAAAGCCGACTTCCGAAATGTCGTGCTCATCATGACCTCGAATGCCGGCGCGCGCGAACTCGCTACGCCCAGCATCGGATTCACCACCGCCGCAGGAGATTCCGAAGCCAAATCCAAAAAGGCCATCCAGAAAACCTTCAGTCCCGAATTCCGCAACCGCCTCGATGCCATCGTGCCGTTCCATCCGTTGACCCGCGCCGTCATGTTGAGCATCGTCGACAAGTTCATCATCCAACTGCAGAGCACATTGGCCGCTCGCAACGTCACCCTGGAGTTGCGCGACGACGCCCGCAATTGGCTGGCGGAGCATGGCTTCGATGAAAAGTACGGCGCCCGGCCGCTCGATCGCCTCATTCAGACCGAAATCAAGGATAAGCTGAGCGATGCCCTCCTCTTTGGCGAACTGGTGAAGGGCGGAAAAGTGATAGTTTCGGCGGCGGAGCCCTCTAAAGCACCGGCGGCTGAAGCGCTCGCCTTTCACTTCGAAACGCCTATAGGCACAAAAGTTTAAAACGTGTTCTAAATATGCTATGCTGGAAGCGTCATGGCGAGTGCCGGCCAACCGGGAGGGCTTGTCCCGTGTCATGGCAACAGCATATCGACGCCCAGGGCAGTCTGCTTGATGGGCAGCCGCATATCCAAGGCATTCCGTTATCCGTCGATGAAGTGCTTGCACGCATGAGCGAGGGCGAATCTGTCTGCGACATCATGTCTACTCAGCCGGGTGTGACATGGGAAGACATGTACGCATGTTTTGCGTACGCGCGCCACGTGCTGCGTGAGCGCCACGACCACGCAGCGGCCGTATAGGCCACGATACGCATCCCCTGAAGTCCTAGCTGCAACCATGCGAGCGGACCGGACCGGGTTCCTTGATTCAGGACCCGGGCCGATTTCGTTGTGCCCAAACAAAAAGCGGCCCCCGGCGGGGGGATTGCCGGGGACCACGGCTGCTGGGACATGTGCATGCCGTATGCTGAGGGACAACTCATCCACCGCAGCTGCCGTGCCACTCGTAAGAAGCATTGGTAAAGATGCATAAGCCACGGCGCCAGTAGGGGATACCATGAGAACGCGAATGGCAAGAAGCAGGGGGAGAGGGGTGAAGCCGGCAGGGTTTCGTCATGGTGACAACAATCTGCCACTTTGTTTGTACATTTGCCGGTGGCGGCCAGGGGCGGCGTGACACTCAGCACGCCAGCGCTGCAAGGCAACCGGCTGGACCGCCGAGGCTAGCGGATGTCTGCTTCGAACCACTTGACGATGCTGAGCATGCCTTTCGCACGCTTCAACATGGTCGCCTTCAAGCCAAGCTCGCGGAGCTTTTCCTTTGCTTCCTGGCGTGAACGAGCGACGACGACTCCGCCCACAAAAGACTTTTCCTCGTCGCCCTCTGCCCGGATTGCGTGATAGTCGAATGTTGGCATGACGCGTGTTCCCTGTCGTTCGTCTTATCATATCACGTAAGCTGACAACTGGCACGCAACCATGGAGCGGCATGCGCCTCTATACAATGGCAGCCGTTTGTAAGCAGCGAATAATGTTAAGTTGACAAATAATTGACAATTCCCTGCAGAAAAGATGGCGATCTGAGGAAATTTCTTTGCGTGGTTGGTGCGAAAGCTGCGAGGACTGCGCCAACTGCGCTTGCCAGTTCGGACGAGGCATGCTACATTCTGAGTGCAGGCTTAGCCCGCCCCCTGCGTTGGGGGGCGGGCTTGTGGCCGGGCCTGCGGTGGCGGACATCGAGCGACCCCGACGCTCGATGTCCTCTTTTTTTCCCCTTAGGAACCCCTAACCGGCCTAGCGGTGGCGGACGTGACTTACTCCTGCAGGGCCCTAGAGCCATGCGCGGATGATGTCTGATGGAGAGAGCAAGCGTACCGAAACATTGGCTGCACTTACTCGTTGGGGAAGGAGTGCCTTGAGGTAGAGATGGGTGTCTCTTGCTTCAATGCACTCGCCCTCTCCAAGAATGGCGGTATGAATTCGATGCGTCCGCACATTCACCGCGTAGCGTTAGGTTATCCCTCCTTCTCTCCTGAGCCGGCCGTGCCGCTCAGCCGCAGCCTCGGGCAGGCTTGTCCATCGTTCCATGCGTCGTCCCGCCGAAACGGGCCTGTATAAGTCCGCAAAACACGGGAAATTGCGAAGCTACCTGGCTGCAGTTACTCGTTGGGGAAGGAGTGACTTGAGGTAGAGATGGGT
>CAZLBS010000387.1:0-4244 GCA_964557505.1 uncultured Nitrospiraceae bacterium
GCCGCAAGGGCAAGCGATGGCGCAATAATGGTTTTGGCGCTGGATGCCCCGGGCGGTTTCGCGGACGCGCTGGCGGCGCTGGGCCGGGGGCTCGGGGCTGGCTTCGCGCGCGGGCACGCTGTCTCCCGTGAGGCCCATGGCGGATTTGGGCAGATGCCCGGCGGAGCGGTCGACGCTGGCGAGCGCCTTGTCGTAGGCCTGGTAGGAGGCGTTGCCGCCCATGCCGCGCAGGATGCGGATGCGCTCTTCGGTGGGGGGGTGCGTGCTGAAGAGGCCGCGCTTGCCGATGGCCGCGAGGGGATTGATGATGTACATGGGGGCGGTGGCGCTGTTGACGCGCTGCATTTTGCCGGCGTTGCGCGAGATGGCCTCGAGGGCGGAGGCAAGCCCCTCGGGGTAGCGCGTGTAGATTGCGGCGCTGGCATCGGCGAGGTATTCGCGGCGGCGCGAGGCGGCGAAGTAAATCATCTGGGCGAGGATGGGCGCGAGGATGGCGAGCACAAGCGCGGCCACCATGAGGATGAGTTGCGCCCCGCCGCCGCCTTGATCGCTGCTGCTGCGCGAGCGGTAGCGCGAGCCGCCGAGCACCGCGCCGTAAAACATCGAGCGCAGAAAGGTCTCGGCGATGATGGTCACGGCGCCGATCGTCGTTCCCATGAGCGTCATGAAGAGGATGTCGCGGTTGGCGACATGCGCGACTTCGTGCGCCATGACGCCCTGCAGTTCGTCGCGGTTGAGCCGCTGGAGCAGGCCCGTTGTCGCGGCGACAGCGGCATGCTCCGGGTCGCGTCCCGTCGCGAAAGCGTTGGGCACGGGGTCATCAATGATGTAGATGTCCGGCATCTTGGGCAGGCCCGAGGCGATCTTCATCTCCTCGACGACATTGAAGAGCTGCGGGTGATCTTGCTTTTCGATTTTCCGCGCGCCGCTCGCCGCGAGCACGGCCTTCGACCCCGCGAAATAGGCGAAGAGCGACATGAAAAACCAAATGACCAACGCGATGAGCATGCCCACGAGCGCGCCGCCTCCGGGCGCGTAGGAGCCGTCGGGCTGGATGCCTGGGAAATAGAACTCGCCAATGACCCCGCCGAGCACGCTCAGCACGAGCGCCATGAGAATGATGAGCACCACCGACTTGCGCTGATTCGCGCGGATTTGTTCCCACATGGTGTACGCAGAAGTGCCGGCTGTTTACGAAAAACTGACCTGCGGGGCGGCACGCTCGCTCTCTTCGATTTCGAAGAACTCGCCTTCCTTGAAGCCAAACATGCCCGCAACGATATTGCTCGGGAACATTTGGATCTTGTTGTTCAAAGTCAAGACCGAATCATTGTAGAACTGCCGCGCAAAGCTGATCTTGTTTTCGGTCGAGGTGAGTTCCTCTTGCAGCTGCAAGAAGTTGGTATTGGCCTTCAGATCGGGATAGGCCTCGACGGCGACGCGCAATCCGCCCAATGCTTGGCTCAGCATGTTCTCGGCGGCCGCGGTATCCTTCACGCCGCTTGCGTTCATGGCAGCGGCACGCGCATTGGTCACGCTTTCGAGCGTCTCCCGCTCGTGGGTCATGTAACCCTTTACGGTCTCGACAAGGTTCGGAATGAGATCGTGGCGGCGTTTGAGTTGCACGTCGATTTGCGACCAGGCGTTCTCGACTTCGTTCTTCACGCGGACGAGGCCGTTGTATGCCCCGATGAGCCAGAAGACGATTCCCAGAACGATGACGCCCAGGACTACAAGCACAATGATGGATGTCATGGAGTCGCGTCCTCCCCCGGCGGATCCTCGCCGGCCTTGGCAAACATGTCGTTTAAAAAGGCAATGAGCCCGCGCATGCGCGCCGAATCGGACTGGAGCGCGAGCAACTGCTGCAGTTCTCCCCGGTCGAGCCAGAGCCCATGCCCCATTGGCGAAGCATCCACCACGATCCGGCTGGCGCCCTCGCCAAAGACCCACTTCTCCATGGGCAATCCTGTTAGAGGGCAATTCAGCGTGGCCTCGCGCGCTTCCGGAGCGCGCTCGGCCATGTCCCAGATATTCGCCGAGCCCGGCTCATTCGCGAGCAATTCGAGTTCCCCGTCGTCAAGCCAGATGCCGCCCGATGATGGGCACCAATCCACCTCGACGCCATCGAGTTCGAGCGTGAGCATGGTCTCTCCGGTGGCCGGGCTTTGCACGGAATTGCCTTTCGCATGCGGCGCCACTCCCCGCGGGCGCGCACTAGGGCGAAGTCTAGCCAGAACGCGCCAGCGATGCAATCGGCCTGCGGCACGCGCTATGCTGTCGGCATTGTGCGGGGAAGGTCACAAGGGATTGACACGATGCGATTGGAATCGGGCTTTTTGACGAACACGGCAGGCGAGGTGGAGCGCGAAGCGCGCTCGCGCGCGTTCAATGCGATTGAAGGCATCGGCGTTATGACGCTGCTGCTTATCGTCTTATGGTACGTGCAGTATCCATTCGGCGTTCTTGGCGATATGGAATGGGTCAATGGCGCGGTGGGCGCCTTCTTTGTTGTTTGCTCTTGTTACCTATTGTTCGTAAGTCCGTTCATCCACCGAGACACGCTCGAACAATGGGGGCTCGGCAGTCCGCGAAGGCTTTACGGCCTGATACGCGACAGCATGGGCGCGCGCCGGTGGACGATTGTTGCATCGGTTGCACTGGTTACTGCCGGTCTCGCATCCGCCTTTTACATCAACTGGGTCGATGCGGCGGATTTCCTCTTTGACATGGATGAAGAACGGGCAGCCGCGCTCAAGGCGGAAGGAGGCGGCAAGGCCATCATCATGATGATGGGGGTGGCCCTTGCCTGCCTCTTCAGCACCTGCCTCATTCGTTACGATAACTTCCTGCCCGCATTTAAGACGGCAATGATCGTCATCCTTATTTTGGGCATCCCCTATTATCTGCTCGCATTTTTGGTGATGGGCTGGAACGCCTTCAGCGATTTCAAACCTGGCGAATTTTCGCTGGATGTGTTCGGCTATATCTTTTGGGGCGCCCTGCAGCAACTTCTCTTTTGTTCGTATTTCGGGACCCGCCTGAGAAAGGGCTTCGGCCCAGCAAGCAGCGCTGCCATGCAGCCCTATAAGCGGGCGGGCGTCGCGGTGCTCAACGGAGCATTTTTCGGCATCATTCACATTAACTCCTGGCTGCTGGTCGCTGTGACGTTCATCCTCGGCGTCATCCTCTCGTGGAACTTCATGGAAGATAAGAAGCGCAATCTTATCGCGCTTGGGTGCATTCATGGCTTTCTCGGCAGCACGACCGGCTGGCTCTGGTCCAGCAATAAAGCCGGCGGTTTTGAAATTGAGATGGGCGTCGGCCCTACGCACATGGACGGCTTCGACGCCCTAACCATGACGGTCGTCACGCTCCTCATCATCGGATTCGCCGCCACCATGGTATGGGTCTACCGCCAAGGCCGGCGGCAAATGGCAGTGGTATAGGGGGCGCTAAGGCCCCATGGGCGGCTTCTGACGCCGAAATCTTTCGCATAGGCCGTCTCAGCGGCACAACGCTTCAGCCTGGTCAAAGCTTGAATGAGCGAGACCAAACCGTCACAACGGTTTCCATGAGGCACGGCGCGCCAATGTGTCCAATCGCCGTGACGCCTATGCGAAGAGCCATGGCATTTCTGTGAAAGTCGATGTTGTGAATCCAGAACCTGTTCACAGGCTCATTGAGCTGTCGCCGGCAATGCCGGCCGAAGAAGCCGTTAGGCTGTTCAAGCGGTTTTGCTTAAAGCCATCGCTAGCCACCGGACTGAAGCCCTGCGCTGCCCATAGATGACTTGAGTGCCGCCATGCAGCGAATGCTCTTGCTTAAAAGAGAACGAATAATTTTGGCGCATAGAAACCCGCCCCCACGCGAGGGCGGGCCGCGGTCTTACAGCACTAGCAATTCTTATGGCTGCCGTCGCAGAAGGGCGGGTTGCCGGTTTGTTTGCACGTACACATGGCGTAGTTTTTCTTCTCTTCGATGCTGATGCGCATGGGCCTTAGATTGCACTCTTTATGGGCGCCGTCGCACCAAGGCTGATTGGACGAACGCCCGCAAGAGCACCAGGCATAATTGCCCGGCTCGAGTTCCAAGACGATAGGCGCTTTCCCTGCGATAAGGGCTTCATCAGGATTCATCTGCATGCTCCCCAGCAGCGAGGGGCGGCCGCTCATGACTTCGAAGAGCTTCCCGCCCGCTCAAAATTGTGACAGAAAGCATAGGCTAGCACGGGCCCCTCTCAC
>CAZLBS010000388.1:0-4243 GCA_964557505.1 uncultured Nitrospiraceae bacterium
CCTGCCCGTGCGCGAAACCCACGACGTGGCCGACGTCATCGAGAACGCCGACGTGCTCTATGTCACCCGCGTGCAAAAAGAGCGCTTCACCGACCTGGCCCAGTACGAAGAGGTCAGAGATCTGTACGAGATCACGCCGGAGCTGATGCGTCAGGCCAAAGAAAAGATGATCATCATGCACCCGCTGCCCCGCGTGGGCGAGATCCACTACGCCGTCGACGGCGCGAAACGGATGAAGGAAATGATCGTGGCGCTGCTGGCGTATTCGCGGGCAGGGCGCGGCGGCGAGGAGCGGCGGCGCATCGACACGGGCGAACTGCTCAGTACCGTGCTGTCCGAGTTCGCGGCCGAAACGGGCGAGCGCGATGAAGTCTTCGAGGTGGGCCCGCTGCCGCACGTCTACGGCCGGGTTGATGAGATTCGTGCGGTATTTGCTAATCTCGTCAACAACGCGCTGAAGTACCGCAGCGAGGCGCCGCCGCGCGTGCGCATTCAGGGCGAGAAGCAAAACAACTACGCCGAATTTAGTGTGACGGATAATGGCATCGGCATCGAGCCGAAGCATTTTGATCGCATCTTCGACATCTTCAAGCGGCTGCACAGCAAGGGCGAATATGAAGGCTCGGGCATCGGGCTCGCCTTGTGCAAGCGCATTGTCAATGCGCACGGGGGGCGCATTTGGCTTGAATCCGAGCCAGGCCAAGGAACGACATTCTACTTTCAACTGCCACTAGAAGGAGAACCGGACAGCGATGAACCCGCCGCAAGAAGTGATGCCCGTTGAGATTTTGCTCGTGGAAGATGACCCGGGCGACGTGCGCCTGACGCAGGAAGCGCTCAAAGAGCACAAGGTCTTGAACAACTTGCACGTGACCGAGGATGGCGAGAAGGCCATGAAGTTCCTTCGGCAGGAAGCGCCATTCGAGGATGCTCCCCGGCCTGACATCATCTTGCTCGACCTGAACCTCCCCATTATGGACGGACGGGAAGTGCTGCGAGAAGTCAAGCAGGACCCCGACCTGCGGCAAATTCCCGTGGTCGTGCTCACCACTTCCAATGTCGAAGAGGACATCTATCTCAGCTACGACCTGCACGCCAATTGCTACATCACAAAGCCCGTCGATTGGGAACAGTTTACCGAGATGGTCAAGATTATCGAGGGCTTCTGGCTCAGCATCGTCAAGCTGCCCCCGAGATAGCGCCGCCGAACGGCATTTTCGCTTGGGCTGAATGGCGCTTCCTTGAGCATCGAGACGCCGGCGTCGACAACGCTCTTGCGCCATAGGGGCGCTTGCGGTGTCCGGGAAATCCGCTTCGCCATTATGAAATTATTGTTTTAATGATCCGCATACACCCAAACCCCAACACCAGATATTGTCTCCGTCGACCTACCATACACAACAAGCTGTGGTAGCATCTCTGGAATAATACAAGATGCGGGGTTTTGGGTATTGCGTGAACGGGCCGGTGCTGCTATAGTCGGAGAGCGCCGAAGCCGATAAAAAATCATGCGGAGGCCTGCAGTAGGCAAATTCGGCCTTGGCGCGGCAAGAAGTGCTGTTGGATTGCGGCGGCTGCCGCTGCCTGACTGGCTGCATGGCTCCTGTTTACGGGGGCGTTCGCAAGCGCCGGCGGGTGGCACGCGGCATGCGAGAGGAGCAGGCGATGAAGCATCTCATACCTGCACCCTCGTGTGGCCGGGGCGGCCGGAGGGGTTCCGAAAGGAGGCGTCTCGTTGTCAGCGTTTGGGCGGACTGATGTGACCTCGCTGCTCACGGAGGGCTTGCGTGTGGCACAGTTTAATCAGCGCATTATCGCGAACAACATCGCGAATGCGGACACGCCCAACTACAACGCCGCCCGCGTCGATTTCCAGACGACGTTGCAGCGCGCCGTCGAAGGGCGGGACACGTTCGACCTCCGCCGAACCCAGTCCCGCCATATCGATATGACGCGCCCGCGCCCCGCTGTCGAGCGGAACGCGGTTCTGTCCAAAAACGACCGCAACAAAGTCAGTCTGGATGAAGAGATGGTGAACCTGCGCGTGAACACGGGCAGGTATACCACGTACGCGGGATTTCTGAATCAGCGCTTTACGGCCATCAGCGACATGCTGACGAACTTGCGTTAGGAATCGAGCAGCCATGCCCGTCAACACGGTGGGGTTGAGTCCCCGGGAAATCGCGGTCAGCGGCATGCGGGCCCAGCGGACGCGCATCAACGTCATTGCCAACAACATGGCCAATGTGTTGACCACGCGGACGCCGCAGGGGGGCGCCTTCCGCCGGCAAATCGCGGTCTTTCGAGGACAGCAGATCCAGCCGCTCATGAATCCGCGGCGCTTTGGGGTCGAGGTGATGGCGGTCGAGAATGACCCCTCGCCGCTGCGCTCGGTGTATGACCCGAGCCACCCAGATGCCAACGCGGAAGGGTACGTCGCGTATCCGAACGTAGACGTGTCGGCGGAAATGGTGAACTTGGTTTCGGCGCAGCGGGCGTACGAAGCGAATGTTGGGGTGATCACGTCAGGCGGACGCATACACGACGCAGCGATGGAAATCCTGCGGTCGTAACGGTAGGATGCGGCCATGGCTGAACCGATCAACCCCGCGCAGATTGAAGCACGCCGCGCCGAGCGGCCTGACTTCGACCCGCGCCAGCTTCGCACGCGCGCCGCGCAGCCAGCACAGGATGGCGAGCAGCCGTTCGGCATGGTGCTGGCCGACGCGATTGGCGAAGTGCAGCGTTTGCAGACGGAAGCGGACACGACGATCCGGCAGTTTGTGGCGGGCGAAATCAAAGACGTCACCGACCCGGTCATCGCGGTGCAGAAGGCGGATATCGCTTTCCAAACCATGATGCAAGTCCGCAACCGGATGGTGCAGGCGTACGAAGAGATCATGCGGATGCAGATTTAGGCTGCGTTTTTGGACGCACAGCCTGAAGGCCGCGGCCCGCATGAAGGCGTTGCGCAGACGCGGCATGGATGCCGCGGGGAGAATCAGCCTCGTGAAGATGCTTCATCAGCGGATGCGAGGGGTTTGGCAGGCATGGCGAAGGTTGCCGGCAGGAGACCGCGTGCGGTTCACATTGCTGGCGTTGCTGGTGCCGGTGGCCTCGTTCGCGGCCTATGCCGCATTCGAAGCCACGCCCGACATGGCGGTGCTCGCCGAGTCCCTCGATGCGGATACGTCGCAGGCTGTGACGCGGTATCTCGATTACCGCGGCGTGCCGTATGTGACGGTGGACGAGGGGCAAACCATTCTGGTGCCGGCGTCCTTTCGCGCGGAGGTGACATTTGAATCGATCGAGAGGCGGGCGCAACGCCTAGCGCGCAACCGCACGCTCGAGGGCAATGCCCCGCCCCGTGCAGGCGGCGCCTCGTAAAGGGCGCAAGCGCTTCAATCCGGTGAGCGGTGCGGGCCAGGGCTATTCTCGCAGGGCCCTGCAACCGGCCCGTCTATGCGCATTATATTCCGTCAAGCATAAAGGGGGACAGGCTTGGAGGCCATCCGGCAGTATTTGACGCAGTTTACCGCCGGGCTGCGCGAGGCGTGGGACCGGCTGGACGTGAGCGCCCGCGTAACGCTGGCGACGGCCGGCATCGGCACAATCATTATCATCGGCCTGGTTGTATGGACGGGCACCCGCCAGGAATTTGTCACGCTTTACGACGGCCTGTCGGACAGCGATTCGCTCGCTATTCGCACGTATCTCGAAGAGAACGGCTACTCATACCGCATTGCCAGCCAAGGCTCGGAAATCCAAGTGCCCATGACGCCGGCCGAGCGCACGCGGCTCATCGTCGAACTGCAAGACCAAGACCTCCCGCAGCAGCATGGGCAAGTGCCGGGATTCGAATTGTTCGACAACCAGGACATCATGACCAACCGGTATCTGCAGGACATCACCTTTCTGCGCGCGCTCCAAGGGACGCTGCAAAACCAGATTGAGGCGTTGTCGTTCGTGGACCGGGCTTGGGTCATGATCCGCGAGGCGCAGGATTCGTTGTTCGTGAGCGAGCAAGACCCCTCGGAGGCAACGGTTCAGGTAGCGGTCAACCGGCGGCCGACGCCGCAGCAAATCAATGCCATGGTAAGCATGATCGCTGCGTTTGGCGGGGCGAACCTGGACCGCAATCACATTACGATTACGACGAACGAAGGCGAGCCCCTGCACCTGCCGCCGCGGGACGGCTTCGCGGCGGTGGCGAGTTCGAAGCTGGAGCACAAGCTCGAGGTCG
>CAZLBS010000389.1:0-4234 GCA_964557505.1 uncultured Nitrospiraceae bacterium
GGCGCTGCCTTGGCCGCAACTCGCGCATCTCGTGGACGCAGGTGGAAACCGGCTCGGCCATCACCTGGAAGTATCCGAGCTGCATCCTGCAGGGCGACAACTCGATTGGCGAGTTCTACTCGGTCGCGCTGAGCAACAACCGGCAGGAAGCCGACACCGGCACGAAGATGATTCACCTCGGCAAAGACACGAAGAGCACGATCATCTCGAAGACCATCAGCGCGGGCCAGGGCGACAACAGCTACCGCGGCCTGGTCAAGGTCATGCCGAATGCCTCGGGCGTGCGCAGCTATACGCAATGCGACTCGCTGCTCATCGGCGACAAGTGCGGCGCGCACACCTATCCGTACATCGAAGTGCGCAACCCGACGGCGCAGGTCGAGCACGAGGCGTCCACCTCAAAGATTAGCGAAGATCAATTGTTCTACTGCAATACGCGGGGCATCGGCCCAGAAGACGCGATCTCGATGGTGGTCAATGGCTTTTGCAAGGAAGTGTTCGACCACTTGCCGATGGAGTTTGCCGTCGAGGCGACGAAGCTGCTCGAAGTGAGCCTGGAAGGGAGCGTGGGGTAAATCATGCTGACGATCAAGGACCTACATGCCGAGGTGGAAGAAAACGCCATCCTCAACGGCATCAACATGGATGTAAAGCGCGGCGAAGTGCATGCCATCATGGGGCCCAACGGCTCCGGCAAGAGCACGCTCGCTGGGGTGCTCGCGGGCAATGAAGCCTATGAAGTGACCAAGGGTGAAGTGGACTTTCTGGGCGAAGACCTGCTCGATATGCCCGCGGAAGAACGCGCGCGCCTCGGACTCTTCCTCGCCTTTCAGTATCCGGTCGAGATTCCAGGCATCACCAATGCGTACTTTTTGCAAGCATCGCTCAACGAAGTGCGCAAAAGCCATGGTCTCGAAGAACTGGACACGAAGGCCTTCAAGGATCGCTTGCGTGAAAAGATGGATTTGGTCGCGATCGACCACTCCTTTGCGGAGCGCCCGGTAAACGAAGGCTTTTCTGGCGGCGAGAAAAAGCGCAACGAGATTCTGCAGCTCGCCGTCATGGAGCCGAAGCTCGCCATTCTCGATGAGACGGACTCGGGCCTCGACATCGACGCCCTGCGCATTGTGGCAGACGGCGTCAACAAGCTCCGGACGCCCGACCGCTCCTTCATTGTCGTTACCCACTATCAGCGCCTGCTCAATTACATCGTGCCGGACTTCGTTCACGTGCTCTACAAAGGGCGCATCGTCAAGTCGGGCGGCAAAGATCTCGCGTATGAGCTTGAGGAAAAGGGGTACGACTGGATAAAGAGCGAAGCCGAAGCCGCCGCGGTATAGCGCATCGGCAACCGCAGACGCACAGGAGCAGGACGAGCATGAGCACGGTCACCGAGACCGATTCCATAAAGGATCAATATCTGGCCGATTGCGAGCGCGTGGCCGGCGGCAGCGCTCCGCAATGGCTCAGTGACGCGCGGGCGAAGGGCAGACAACTCTTGACCGAGCGGCCGTTGCCGCACAGCAAGCTCGAGATGTGGCGCTTCACGGACGTGCGCCCGCTCACGCGTACGTTCCACAAAGCGCAACTCGTGCCCTCTGAGAATCCGCCCAGCGCCGAAACGATCGCCAAGTTCCTGTATCAGGATGCGGGCTGGCATGAAGCTGTTTTCGTGGATGGCTTTCACGAGCCCAATCTCGAACAGGCCGGCACGCTCCCCGATGGTGTGACAGTAGCCCCGCTATCGCGGGCGATCGCGGACAGCCATCCCGCGGTCGAGGCGCATCTTGATAAGTACGCGCCGGAAATTGGCAATGCCTTTACCGCCCTCAATAGCGCCATGCTTAGCGATGGCGTTGTCGTGCACGTGCCGAAGGGCGTCGTCGCCGAGACGCCGATCCACCTGTGCTTTGTCAATACGGGTGCGGCGGAGCCTGCCGCGCGGCACACGCGCATCCTCATCGTGCTCGAGGATATGGCGGAGGCGACCGTTTTGGCCTCGTACGTGCATGCCGGCGGCGGCAATTACTTCGCCAACGTCGTCGAGGAAATCGCGGTTGGCCAGAACGCGCACCTGCACCGCTACGCGTATACCGAGCACTCGCCTGAAGGACACCAATTGCTGACCGCGCGCGCGCACTTGCAACGCGACGCTTCGATGAACGGCTATACGATCACCAATGGCGGCGCGATCACGCGGAATGAAATTAGCGTCGTGCTCGATGGCGAAGGGGCCAATGTCGATTTGCGCGGCCTGTACATGACGGCGGATGGCGAACTGGTCGACAATCCCCTGCACATCGATCACGCCAAGGCGAACTGCAACAGTTGGATTGGCTACAAGGGCATTCTCGACGGGAAAAGCCAGGCGGTGTATACGGGCAAGATCGACGTGCGCCGCGACAGCCAGAAGACTGATTCGAATCAGCTCAACCAGAACCTTCTGCTGAGCGACAAGGCGACCATCGATACCAAGCCGCAGCTCGAGATTTATGCCGACGACGTCAAGTGCACGCACGGCGCGACCATCGGGCAGCACCCGGAGAAGGTGGTGTACTACTTCCGGACCCGTGGCATCGACGAGGCGATGGCACGCGCGATGCTGACGTATGGCTTCGCAGATGAAGTCGTGCAAGAGTTGGACGTCGACGCCTTCCGCGAGCGCATGGAAACCATCGTCTTCGACAAGTACAGTCCGAAGCCGGCCGCGGACATGGCCTAGCGGAAACGCCCATGATGATGACCGAAGCCGAAGCCGCGAGTGCGTTCGAGGCCGTCGTACGCGACCATGGCGGCAAGCCCTACCACAAGCGCGTGCCGGAGCACTTCGACGTACATGCCAGTGCCGAGCATCCCATTTCGGGCGAGCACTTCACCATCTACGTACAAATCGACGGCGACCTGCACATTGAGGCCGTGTATTTTGACGGCCAGGGCACGCGCGTTTCGCAAGCCAGCGCCTCCGCGATGGCATCGCTCTGCGAAGATGTACCCATAGAAAAGGCTGAGCAGTTCTTCGGCATGTTTCACTCGCTGGTGAATGGCGCTCCCGGAGATCCCGTAGCTGACGGCCTGCCGGAACTCATGCGCGCCTTCGCGGGGCTCCGCAAGTATCCCGTTCGCGTGCCTTGCGCGCTCTTGGGCTGGCGCGCCCTCGTTGCTGCACTAGCCAAAGCAAAGAAAGGGAAGTGGGACCCGGACGGTTTTTCCGGGTAGCGGCCCTCTCCCACGTGCCGCAAGCGGTCAGCAGGAATCCTGGGCGGGTTAGGGTCTCATAGCGGCCATATGCCCTGGCGCCAACTCATGCCGGTGAATGAATCCCACGCAAGCGTCGTACATCTCCTCCGCCGTGACCTCGGCTAAAGCCGCGTGCGCTTGAGGCAAGGTAAGCCGTTCAGGGTTGCTTGCCTTGCAAAGAATGGTGTGCGGCACGCCAAAGGGCGCATGACGGCGCGGGTCCGTGCCTCCGAAGACGGCCACGCAGGGCGTGCCCATGGCCGCCGTAATGTGCATCGGCCCCGTATCCCCGCCGACATACAGATCCATCCGGTGCGCGAGCCAGGCATAGTGGTTGAGGTCGGGCGTCTCCGGCGCGATGGCCGGCTTCCGGCGGCTCAGGCGCATGACTTCCTCGACGATGCCAAACTGTCCGGGACCCCAAGTCAGCATCACATGAAAGCGCCCATCCGCGACGAGCATATCGCTCAATTCAGCAAAGCGCGATAAGGGCCATTGCTTCTCCTGCCGCTCGACGGGGGCGTGCAGGCCGATGAGAAACTTGTTGTCCCCGAAGGTTTCTTCGATGAAGGCGTCGACGTGCTCTTGCGTTTCCGGCGGCACATAGACTTGATGCGAGAGATGTTCGGGGCGCGGCGCGAGATTGTCCGCGAGCAACAGGTTTTCTTCGACGCGGTTGAGAATGGCGTCCTTCGGCAACTTGACGCTGCGGTTCACAAAGAAATGACTGCCCTCCTGAGCGCGCGGGCGTGCGAAGCCATGCCGCTCCTTCGCGCCTGATTGGTACGCCAGCCAGCCGCTCTTGAACAAGCCATGAAAGTCGACCGTCACTTCGTATTTCTGCGAGCGAATCAGGCGGCAAAATGCTCGGAATTGGCTGAACGCCTCGCCGCTGGGCACGGCCTCCGGCTTTGGCGTCAACCTGGCGCTGGACCGCGACGGCGTCGCCGAGGACCTCGGCTTCGCCCGTCTGGTGATCAACCCGCAGAACGCCCAG
>CAZLBS010000390.1:0-4227 GCA_964557505.1 uncultured Nitrospiraceae bacterium
TCATGTCGGGCATGGGCATGTCGACCGAGGTCGAGTCGCGGGGGTCGTGCCCGCAGATGGCATTCAGCGCCAGGGCCATGTCCTCAATGTCTTTGGTGAACGGGCCGACCTGATCAAGGGAGGAGGCGAAGGCCACCAAGCCCCAACGCGAAACGCGGCCATAGGTGGGCTTCATGCCGACCACGCCGCAGAGCGCCGCGGGCTGGCGAATCGAGCCGCCCGTGTCGCTGCCGAGCGTGATAGGGGCCTCGTCCGCCGCGACCGCCGCCGCCGAACCGCCGCTCGAGCCCCCCGGCACGCAGCCAAGATTCCAGGGATTGTTCGTCACCTGGACGCTGCTGTTTTCGGTCGAGGAGCCCATCGCAAACTCGTCCATATTGAGTTTGCCAAGCAAGATCGCGCCATGGTTTTTGAGGCGCTCGACACAAGTCGCATCGAACGGGCTGCGGTAGCCCTTCAGAATCTTCGAGCAGCAAGTGGTGGCGCCTGTTGTGGTGCAGAGCACGTCCTTCAGCGCAACGGGCACGCCGCCCAGCGGACCGAGGTCCTCGCCGGCCTTCAGCCTTTTGTCCGCTTCCCCGGCCGCTTCCATGGCCTCATTGGACCATACCTCGACAAAGGCTTTCACCTGATCATCCACCGCGTTGATGCGATCCAGGCAGGCCTGCGTCACCTCCGTGACCGTCGTTTCGCCTGACAATAGCGCCGCGCGAATTTCGTGGGCCGTCTTTTGATTCCAAGCGGTGGCCATGCGCGCTACTCTCCTTGCTCGAGAATGCGCGGCACGATGATGTACTCGCCGTCCGTTTCGGGCGCATTCATGAGGGCTTGCTCGCGCGTCATCCACTGCTCGACCGTGTCTTCGCGCATGACATTCGACACGTCGATGGCGTGCATCATTGGCTCGACACCCGTCGTGTCGAGTTCGTCGAGGCGCTCGATGTAGCCAAGAATGTCTTGCAACTCACCGGCTAGCCGGTCTTTGGTAGCATCATCGAGCGTCAATTGCGCCAGGTTGGCCACATACTCCACGGTTTCCCGCGTGATTTCTGCCATGCCGTGCCTTGTGCTCCTCTCTGCACCCGTAAAGAGATTTCAGACCCCGTCGGCATGGTAGCACAGCACAAAAATTTGAATCCATGCGCACCGTGACAGAGCTTGGCGCCGCATGGTACTGTGGCGCGTCATGGAGTTTCCGTTGCAAGCTGGTCCCATGCAGGTGCTTACGCAAAATGACTGCGTCTCGATCGAGCGGAATGGCGCGCACCTGCGTTGCCTGCAAGAAGGGGCCGCGCACATTGCGGCGGCCCTGCTGGAGCCGCACGGCGGCGAAGCATTGCGAGGCGGACGGGGACTCGCTTACCGGCATGACGCCCCCGGCGGCTGCATCATCGTGCGGCCCATGCGCCGGGGAGGCTTGGTCCGGTACTTCCTTCGCGAGCATTACCTCTTCGTCAACCGCCCGCGGGCCGAGTTTGAAGTGCATCGAGAGGTGCACGCCCGCGGCGTCCCATGCCCCGAGCCGCTCGGCGTCCTCTGGCGCCGTCACGGGCCCCTGTATTCAGGCGTCTTGGCCACGCGCTATGCCGATGCCCGCCCGCTTCCCAGCGTGATTCGAGAAGGCGGACACGTCCCAACCGCTCAGATCGGCGATGCGATTCGCCTCATGCATGAGGCCGGCGTATGGCATGCCGACCTCAATGCGAACAACCTGCTGGTCGGTACAGGCACGCCTCCGCCGGTCTACATCATCGATTTCGACAAGGCGGCGCTCGGCCGGCAAGTGCCTCGGCATCTTCGCGCCCGAAACTACGCGCGGCTCCACCGCTCATTCGTGAAACTCGGCCTGCCCGAAGAGGTATTCACCAACATCATGCAGGCCATTCCCAATGCATAACGGCACTTCCTTGCCGGCATGCCAGCCGGATTCCCGCGTGTTGGGCCGCGACAAGCGCCCGCCAGGCCCCTACCGGATGACGCTCACACCGGGCGCGTGTGAACAAGCCGTTGCACAGGCGTACGAACGGGCCCTCATCGTGCTGCAATCGGCGCGAACCGCCCCGGGCGAGTCGGTCCTCAAGCGCTCGAAACGCGCGTTGACCCTGCGAACGGGACCGTATGTCGTCAAGGTAGCGAGCCCAGCCAATTTGCGCATGGCGCTTTCCGATGCGCTGTTCACGCCAGACCCTGTACGTGCGTGGCGAAACGGCCTGCGGCTCGCGCGCCAGGGCGTATGCGTGCCGCCCCTTGTCGGCCTCGTCGAACCCCAGGCGGTCCACATGCCAGCAGCCATCCTGTACGGATTCGTGCACCGCGCGGTCACGGTCGAAGCCTTCGTACAAGACCGGGCAGCCCAAGGCGATATACCGGCTGCTGCATGCCTGCTCACGAAGATTGCCCAGGGCGTCCGCTCACTCGAACGCGCATGCGCCTACCACCGCGACCTTTCCGGAAAAAACCTGCTCACGCTCGACGGACGGCAATGCATGTTTGTCGACCTCGGCTGCGTTCATTTCGATAAACCTTACGGGTCGCGCCGGCGCTTCAAGAACCATGTGCAACTGTACGATTCCTTCGTGGACGTTCTTCCCGATGCGGTGCTCCGCGATTTCCTTGGCATGATGTTGCCAGCGCATGTCGATGTTGATGCATGGATGGGCGCGGTTAAGGATGGGCAGCAGCAGCGGAGGCGCCGGTTCGAGCGGCGGCGTGCGCGTCTCACTGCCGCCCCTTATGCCGAAATTTACCCCGCAAAACCCTTCCCCTCCAAGTAAGTTTTCGGGTATAGTGAGGGTCGCGGAGCACGAACCGCCGCCGGGCCCTGTTTCGGAACACGAGCCCGTATGCCATCCACGCGAGTGTGGGGACTCATACATTCGATGGCACTACAGACGAATCCATATCAGCCACCTTACGATCCGCTGTGTGGACTGCCAGCGGACGAACTCGGGCGTCTGCTTGGGATAGCGGCCAATTCGCTGCCGCTGATGCTGGCCTATGTCGACACCGGACAACGCTATCGCTATGTTAATGAGGCGTATGCCCGTTACATCGGCGAACCGGTGCGCGACATCATCGGCCGCACCGTGCGCGATGTGCTGGGCGACCGCTATCACGGGCAATTGCAGCCCCATATCGAACGGGCGCTCAAGGGCCACGAGATTCACTTCGAGCGGCGCGCTGGCCCCAAGGCGAGCGAGTACAACATGGCCGCGCACTATGTGCCGGACTACGACGCCCAAGGCTCGGTCCGGGGGCTGTGGGCCATCCTGCAAGACTACACGGCACGCAAGCGCGCCGAAGATGCCTTTCGGGACCTGCTCGACCACTCCCTCCATGGCTTGGCGATTTATTGCGAGGGGCGGCTGGTCGTGGCCAACGAATCCCTCGCGCAAACGGCTGAGATGGAGCCCGAGCGCCTGACCGGCCTGCCGGAATCGCAACTGCGGCAGCTTTTTCATCCCATCGACCGGGACCGCGTCTGGACGGCGCTCAACGATGTCTTGATCGACAAGAAGCCGCGTGAATTCCGTGCCCAAGCCATCTCGCGCGAAGGGCGCGAAGGGCATGTCGATGTCCGCTTCTCGTTCACGACCTACTGCGGCAAACCGGCCGTGCAGGTTTCCTTGGTCGATGTGTCGCGCGAAGTGAAGCACGGACAGGCGTTGCTGCAGTCGGAGGAGAAATACAAGGCGCTCATCGAGCAGGCCTCCGATGGCATTGCCGTGAATGATCCGGATGGGCGCGTGCTCGAGGTGAACGATACCCTCTGCGCGATGCTCGGTTATGACCGGTCCGAGCTGCTCAACATGCGCGTCGATCAGCTATGCGATCCGCTAGAACTTGCGGCGAATCCGATTCGGTGGTCGCGGCTCGACGAACATGAGCGCGGCATCAGCGAGCGCAATCTGATTCGCAAAGATGGGTCGATGTTCCAGGCCGAGATCAGCGCCCGCCGGGTCAGCGAAGGCCGATACCAAGGCATCGTGCGCGATGTGAGCGTGCGCCGCAAAGCTGAGGCGGCCTTGCGCGAAAACGAGCAGCTCTTCCGGGAGATGTTTGAACGAAACCCGGCCGTCAAGCTGCTGATTGACCCGGAAAGCGGCCGCATTGCGCAGGCCAACGCCGCCGCCGCGCGGTTCTATGGCTGCACGCCCCAGGCCCTGACCGAGAAATCCATCACCGACATCGATGTCCGCGCTCCGCAAGAAGTGCTGGGAGAAATCG
>CAZLBS010000391.1:0-4209 GCA_964557505.1 uncultured Nitrospiraceae bacterium
GGCTGCTTCATCACCGCGGACCGCGAGACTATTGATAAGGCCGATCTGAACGTTAGGCGGCGCTTCCGCCATTGCGCCGGCGAGCGCCTTCGTTGCGGCTTCACCCGGTATGTGTTCCAGTGCGTAGCGCGCAATGGCGGCCGTTTCAGGGGCGGTCAACAAGGGCTCGATAAAGGCGGCCTCACCCGGCCCGGCGATGCGGTAGAGCTGTTTCGCAGCGAACCACTTCGCGTCTTCCGTGGGATTGCTTGCGAGGAAGGCGGCCAAGCCCTTCGCGTAGGCGGCGCGCATCTCAGGATTGTCGTGCGAACCCAGGATCGCGTCATTGATGCGGCGCAGATTCTCTTCGTACGGATTGCTGTCCTCTACGATAACGTAGTCCCGGATGGCATCGAGTTCGGCGCGAAACGCTTCTACCGAGAGCGCATGGGCGGCGATTGAGATGGCGGCGAGGCACACGGCCGCAGTCAGGCGTTGCATGATCGACTCCCCTATACAGTGTTGAAACAGGCCCGGCAGGAAACCGCCGTTAGACATCCAGCCGCCACGGCTCTCGCATGGGCCGCGATATGAGGCGGTTGGCTTCTTCGTCGTTCACGAAGCGCTCCGCCTTCGGGTCCCACGTCAAGGCGCGGTCGAGCCAGTAGGCTATGTTTCCGATGTGGCACACCGTCGCGCTGCTATTGCCAATGCCCTCGTGACAGATGGGCTTGCGGCGGCTGCGAATGCAGTCAAGCCAATTGCCATGGTGGCTTTCGCTGTTGTAAAGGTGCAGTTCGTCCGCGGCCGTTGGCATGTCCATGATCGCTGGCGGGTCGGTCTCGAGACGTTGTCCGCGGTTGACCCGGACGCGCCCATTTTCGCCAACCCACTCGACCGCGTATCCATTCTTCGCGCCGCCGTGATACATCCGGATGCCGTCTTCGTAGACATAGGTGAGGCGCTCGTGCTCTTCGCCGGGGGGATGCACCTCGACGGGCCCGTCTTCATCACGGCCGAGCCCCCATTGAGCGATGTCGTAGTGGTGCGCGCCGAAGTCGGTCATGCCGCCGCCGGCGTAATCGCGGTAGACGCGCCATTGGGGCCACCCGCCGTAGTCGAGGCCGGGTGCGATTTCGCTGTGATAAGGGCGGTAGGGGGCCGGGCCAAGCCAGAAGTCCCAATCGAGCCCTTCGGGTACCGGCTGGGCGGGCAGATAACAATCGACGGGCGGGCCGCCTACGTTGACGAACACTTCCTTGACCTTGCCGATGCGTCCATTGCGGACCATCTCCGCGGCGAAGCGAAAGGCCTTATCCGAACGCTGCTGGCTTCCGGTCTGGAAGACGACATTATAGCGGCGCACGGCATCCCGAATGGCCATGCCCTCGCCTATCGTGCGGGCGAGGGGCTTCTCGAGATAGATGTCTTTGCCATTGCGCGCCGCCTCGATGGCGGGGATCGCGTGCCATTGATTGGGCGTTGAAATCACGACGGCGTCGATATCGTCCCGCGCGCACAGTTCGCGAAAGTCCTTGGTGATGGCGGCCGGCGCATACTCTTTGCCATGCCTTGACGTGTAGTGGCGGTTGGTTTCTTTCTGCGCCAACTCCAAGCGCACGCGCTCGACATCGCACAGCATGAGCACCTGGCAGTCGCGATTGTGCCGGAAATTGTTCAAGTGCCCCCGGGCCTGCTTGCCCATGCCGACGAAGCCAAGCGTGATGCGCTCGCTCGGCGCCGTATGGCCATCTGCGCCTAATGCGGAAGATGGAATGATGGCCGGAAAGGCAACGGCGCCAGCCGCGGCGGCTGCGCTGCTCTTGAGAAACCTACGGCGAGACAGGGGCATGGCGGATGGCCTCCGTGATTGATGCATGTCGTTCGATTCGGGCAGCCTAGCCCATGCGCCGCGGCTGTGCAAGCCTATCCGCGGGCTAGGTATTGCGCCGGTATTTGCCGCCGACTTCGAAGAGGGCTTGGGTGATTTGCCCCAGGCTGCAAACGCGGACTGCGTCCATGAGCGCCTCGAACGTATTGCCGCCTTCAAGCGCGGCCTCCTGCAAGCGGCGCAGAGCGGCGCCGCTCTCGCCGGCATGACGCGCATGAAACTCGCGCAAGCGGCGCAATTGATTGTGCTTTTCTTCCTCGGTGCCGCGGGCGAGTTCGAGTGATGCCGCTTCGCCATTGCCCCGGTCTTCCGGCGGCAGAAACGTGTTCACCCCGATGATGGGCAAATCGCCCGTGTCTTTGCGCCATTCATAATGCAGCGATTCCTCTTGAATCTTGCTGCGCTGATAGCCGCGCTCCATGGCCCCAAGCACGCCGCCCCGCTGGGACAAACGCTCGAATTCCTGGAGCACCGCCTCCTCGACGAGAGCCGTCAATTCCTCAATGATGAACGAACCCTGCAAGGCATTTTCATTTTTGTAAATGCCGTATTCCTTGCTGATGATCATCTGAATGGCCAGGGCGCGCCGCACGCTTTCTTGCGACGGCGTGGTGATGGCTTCGTCGTACGCGTTGGTATGCAGCGAGTTGCAATTGTCATACAACGCCGTGAGGGCCTGCAGCGTCGTCCGGATGTCATTGAAGGCAATTTCCTGTGCGTGGAGCGAGCGGCCGCTCGTCTGGATGTGCGCCTTGAGCTTTTGCGCGCGCTCGCCCGCGCCATAGCGCCGCTCCATCGCGATGGCCCAAATGCGCCGGGCAACGCGGTTGATGACGGCATACTCAGGGTCCATGCCGTTGGAGAAAAAGAAACTGAGATTGGGCGCGAAATCGTCGACATCCATGCCGCGCGAAAGGTAGTACTCGACAAAGGTGAAGCCATTGGCCAAGGTAAAGGCGGCCTGCGTGATGGGATTCGCGCCTGCTTCCGCGATGTGATAGCCGCTGATGCTCACGCTGTAGAAGTTGCGGATGTCGTGCTCGATGAAATATTGCTGGATGTCGCCCATCATGCGCAGGGCGAAGTCGATGGCGAAAATGCAGGTGTTCCGCCCTTGGTCTTCCTTGAGCACGTCTGCTTGTACGGTCCCGCGGACTTGTTTTAAGGCATGCTCGCGAAGGGCCGCGGACTCGCCGGCGTCCGGCTCGCGTCCGTGCTCGTGCCTGAAGCGATCGAGTTGCTGGTCGATGGCCGTGTTCAAAAACATGGCGAGAATCGCCGGCGCGGGGCCATTGATGGTCATCGAGACGCTGGTGTTGGGCGCGCACAAATCGAAGCCATCGTAGAGCTGCTTCATGTCGTCAAGCGTGCAGATGCTCACGCCGCTCGTGCCCACTTTGCCGTAGATGTCGGGGCGCTCGTCGGGGTCCCAACCGTACAGGGTCACGCTGTCGAAGGCCGTGGACAGCCGCTTCGCGGGCGAGTCTTGCGAGAGGTACTTGAAGCGCCGGTTGGTGCGCGCCGGATCGCCTTCGCCGGCGAACATGCGCGTGGGGTCTTCGTCGGTGCGCTTGAATGGAAAGACGCCCGCCGTAAAGGGGAAATAGCCCGGCAGATTTTCGCGCAGCAGCCACCGCAGCAGGTCGCCCGGATTGCGGTATTTCGGGAGGGCGACGCGCGGCACCTGAGTGCCCGAGAGCGACGTGCGGTGCAGAGGGGTGCGAATCTCTTTCCCGCGCACGGTATAGACGTATTCATCCGCCTGATACCGCCCGGCCAAGGCCGGCCATTCTTCAAGCAGGCGTCGGCAGCGCGGATCGAGCGCGTCCTTAAGACGCTCTTTCTGCTGTTCGAACGCCGTGCTCATTGCGCCATCGTTTTCCGCCTCAAGCATTTCATAGGCGCCATGGAGTTGCCAGAGTTGCTCCGCGGCCTGCGCCTGCTGCTCGGCCCATGCATGGTAATCGCGCACTGTTTTGGCGATGGCCGCCAAGTAGTCCATCCGGTCGCGGTGAATGGGCTCGCTCTTTTTCGTCGAGACATGCGTGTTCGGGTCGGGGTAGGACGTCTGCCAATCATTGCCAGAAAGCGCATTGAGCTTGCCAATCAAAAAGCGGTATAGCGCCGTGACGCCATCATCATTGAACTGCGAGGCAATGGTGCCGAACACCGGCATGTCGCCCGGCCGCTGACTGAACGCATGGTGATTGCGCTGCCACTGCTTGGCCACATCGCGCACGGCATCGTCGCTGCCGGGCCGCTCGAACTTATTGACGGCGACCACGTCGGCGAAATCGAGCATGTCGATCTTCTCGAGCTGAGAGGGCGCGCCGTATTCA
>CAZLBS010000392.1:0-4204 GCA_964557505.1 uncultured Nitrospiraceae bacterium
TCCCCATTCAGAATCTGCCCGCGGCCAGCGCGGCCAGGTTCGCGATCTTCCAGAATGGCAGCCGCCTGCGCCGCAGAAATCGCCTGCGCGCCATTGGCCAGCAACTGCACCCGCGCATACCTCGCCTGAGCGTCCCGGTCGAGATTGCTGGTCTCAGGCAGTGCCCCAAGCAGCAGCCCATCCTCGGCGCGCCGCACCGTCATCTCACCCCGCCCCAGCTCGATAACCGCCGCGTCAAACGGCTCGGGCGATGCCGCCAACACATGGTAGCCTTGCAAATATTCGAGGTCCTCCAGCGCGTCGATCACCTCGCCGACCGTTTCCGAATCTTGCAGCAAGCCGCGCAAGATGAGGTCGATGGGCGGCCCATCCATCGACGGCGGTCCCAGGTGTTCCATCCGCTCGACAGAGAGCACCAAGCCCGTGTCATTCATTCCGCTGTACGTTCCCGCCGACCACGCAAAGCCAACCTGTGCGAAGGCATGCCCCTCGTCTGGCGTCAACTCGAGGATTACCGGCTGCTCCCGGACCGGCCAATCCAGATTGCGGCCGACGACCAATGAAGGCCCCGCTGCCGCAAGGGGCTCGCCCTCACCCCCCTCGAACGCAAACGATGCGAACATCGTGCAAAAGGGATTGAGGTAAACGTTCGAGAGATCCTGCTGCGCACTGATGAGCGGCGCGCATTGCGTCAGCCACATCGCATCAAATGAGAGTCCCGCCCCAGCCGCCAGCCCTTCAATCTCGCTGAACACCGCGTCCGAAATCCCGCCCGTCATTGGACGGCTCGTGATGGCCAGCAGCGGCAGTGCAACAGGGCGCGGGTTGATAAACGGAGGAATCATGGCGAGCGGGCCTTGATCAGGCATCCAATCGCCGCTCTCGACGCGCTCGGCAACTTGGCGTGCGTAGGTTTGCTGCAGGCGTTCCCTCAAGGCCGCTCCCCGCGCATACCCCATGTCGTATGCCGTGCCCGAAAGCGTGAGCGACGTCCCATAAAAAACTTCTTCCACGTTGGCCGGGGCTGGGGGAGGGGGCGCCGGTGCATGGGTTCCCCGGGTCATCATCTGGCCAAACTGATCGTAAAACCAATCTTCAATGCGCGGCCCATACGCATTCATGGCCACTTCGTAATACGGCATGTGATACATCGAGCGGGGAACGAAATAGAGCAAGTGGTCGTTCGCCAGCCCCACGCTGAAGTGCGCCTCATAACCCCGCTCAAGGGCCTGTTCGCGCAACGCAAGCCCCAACTCCACGCAAGGTTCTCCAGGCATGAAATTCAGCAGCAGGCCCCCGATTTCCAGCGACATCAGCTTAGTCGCCGCCGGCATCCAATCTTCAATAATCCCAAGCGGCAGCCGCGGCTCCCAGTACACCGTGTGCAAGGGGTATAAATCGGTCTCAATGCCATTGGCGATTTCCTTGGCGCGCCGGGCGAGCAGCCGTCCCACTTCTTCCGTGCGCTCCCAACCGCCCTTGCCTGTCGGGCTCTGCGTCCGCTGATTGCCCTGGGCCCCATTCAAAAACAACGCCACACAACCCGGGTCCGCCAAGGATTCCAACTCGTCGTAATAAAACCCGACATAGTCAGCCGACAAATCGTAAAAGCTATCGCCGGATATCGTCGTCGGGTGGGCCGCGAAATTCGTCACGATACTGATCGCCCGGCCATCCGCATCATTGACGCGAATTACCCCAATCTGCGGGTCCATCGGCCCCGTGCTGATTTGGCGGTTGATCGAGAGATTCCGCTGCGTCCCCGTGCCGAAGCCAATGGTCGCGCGCTCCCGGTTTTGGTAGGCCAGCCGCATGCTCTCCGCGATCTTCTCGGCCGTGAATTGCAGCAGGTCCGGCCGCCATGGTCCCGACACGAAACGCCAAACGATGCTGTGCACCATGCCCCCTGTGCCGCTATGGGTGTGGGTCGCTGTCAGGAAAATCGTCTCGGGCGGCGCCCATTCGCTCGCCAAGGATTCCACTTTGTCCCGCAGCTCGACCGGGATAATGCAGAGGTCGGTGTTGATGATGTATGCCTCGGTGGGCCCATCGCTGATGTACAGGCAGCGCGACCAAATCGGGTCATGCACCGCCACGCTGCCCTTGCCCACCCGGGCCCCATAGCCGGTCATCGGCGTGCCTTCTGCCGGCGGCGTCATGTCGACCTTCGCCGCACCGGCCACGAACGCCTGACCATGCCCCTCAGCCGTCCATCCCGCCGAGAGCACCACCAGGCCTGCGCAGAAACGAACCACCCAGCCGCCAAGAACCGGCAAACGAAAATTCGGAAAAAAGGTCATGCTGATTGCTACTGGTTGGTGAACTTGGCTTCGCGCTTCTCGAGAAAGGCCGCGATGCCTTCGCGCGCGTCGGCGCTTTGCGCCGCTTCCTTGAAGGCATCTGCCTCGAGTTGCACGCCTTGCGCTGGATGCAAGGCCCGCTGCAAGACCGCGCGCAGCGTGACCCGCTTCGCCACCGCTGGCTTCGACGCCACCAGTTTGGCGCATTCTTCGGCTGTTTCCATGAGAGAAGATGCTGGCACCATCTTCGAGATCAGGCCTGCTTCAAGCGCTTCCTGCGCGGAGACGACGCGCCCCGTCAGCAACCAGTCCATAGCCCGCGCCTCGCCAATCAAGCGCGGCAAGCGGTGTGTTCCGCCCCATCCCGGCACGATGCCGAGGTTGATTTCCGGCTGGCCAAATTTCGCCTCGTCCGATGCCACCCGCATATGGCAGGCCAGGCACAACTCGCAACCGCCCCCAAGAGCGATGCCGTTCACCGCCGCAATCACCGGCGTGGTGCTCGACTCAATCTCGTTCACGGTACGAATGCCTGTCGATAGCAGCAAGCCGTCGCCAAAGGGATTGTCGAGCGACGCCTGAAGCGTCGGCACGTCCGCCCCCGCGCTAAAGAATTTTCCTTCGCCCCCCGTGATGATGATGGCCCCAGCGTCTGGATCATCATCCAAGGCCTTCATGGCGTCGCCCAATTCCGTCATCACTTCCAGCGAAAGCGCGTTCGCCTTCGGCCGGTTCAACGTAACCACCGCGTAACCATCACGCTTATCGACAATCAGCATCTCGTAGCTCATAAGTCTTCGTACATCCTTCCTCGCAAAGCTTCTACAATTGGCTGAACCGCTCGAAGAAATCCGGAAACGTTTTCGACACGACATGCGGGTCTTTGATGACGACGCCAGGTATCCGCAGGCCCGTCAGCGCAAGGCTCATCGCCATCCGGTGATCGTCGTACGTCTCGAGAGACGCCCCGTTGTACGGCTCCGAGGGCACGATGCGCAGGCCATCGTCCAATTCCTCAACCTGCGCCCCCAACTTGCGAAGCTCCGCGGCCATCGCAGAAATGCGGTCCGTTTCCTTAATGCGCAGATTCGCGACATTCCGGATGGTGGTTGGACCATCCGCGAAGAGCGCCACCGCCGCGAGCGTTTGCACCATGTCGGGCATCGCATTCAAATCGACATCGATGCCCGCAAGCGATCCGTTTCCGCGGACCTCGACCCAGTCAGCCGTATGTTCGACCGTACAGCCCATCTGTTCCAACACAAAGGGGAATTGCGCATCGCCTTGGAGCGACTGCGGCGATAGATTCGTGACACGAACACGCCCGCCGGCAATGGCTGCAGCCGCGAGAAAGTACGAGGCCCCCGAAGCGTCTGCCTCAATCGTATACTCCCCGCCATTGTAGAACCGGCGCGGCGGAATCAGGAATCGCTGGTAGTTCTCATGCGTCACGGCGACGCCGCGCTCGCGCATCATGGCGATTGTCAGGTCGACATAGGGTTTGGAAACCAACTCCCCCTCGACTTCGATCGCGACTGCGTCGAACCCAAGCGGGCCCACCATCAACAAGCCGCTCAAGTATTGACTGCTCGCCGTGCCCTTGACCTTGGTGATGCCGCCGAACCGCCCGCTCGAACGAATCGTTATGGGGGGGCAGCCCCCGGCAGTTTCGGCTTCAACGCCCCATGCCTGAAGGGCATCCGCCAGATCGCCAATGGGACGCTCGCGCATGCGCTGCGAACCATCCAGCGTGGCCTCGCCCTTTAAGCTTGCGCAAGCCGCCGCCAAAAAGCGCACCGCTGTCCCCGAGTTGCCCAGATAGACCGGCTTTTCAGGGGGCGTGAAGGGGCGGCCGTCCACGAAAATCGAGCCATCCGCCCGGCGCCATGGAATGCCCAGGGCAT
>CAZLBS010000393.1:0-4203 GCA_964557505.1 uncultured Nitrospiraceae bacterium
GCCACCTTGGGGAAACGCTTCTCGGGCAACGGCGGCAAGGCCCTCGCCATTGGCGTCGGATTATTTCTGGCGTTCAGCATGCTGCTGGCGGAACGCACGTTCGGCTTCTCACTCCTTGCGTTCGGGCCGCTGGCAGTCGGCATGGTCCTCCTTGCCTTGGCCGTCATGTTGCACCGGTTTCTGCATGCCTCCGGACTTTCGCACCGGGCAGCTGCCAGCTTGGCGTACATCGTGGTGTTCCTCCTAGGCATCGCGATGCTCCCCGAGGTCTACACTTGGCTGACAGACGAAGTGCCCCTGCTGGGCGCGTTGCTCATCATCGCCCTGCTACTGAGTGTGGTGACGGACGGCGGGAGTCTGTGGCCACGAGGTCATGGCGCCACCGTACCGCACTTTGATGCTCCGCCAATGGGATTGGTCAAGCCCCAACCCGGCAACACAAAGCAGGAACGGAAGGCACTCCGCGCTGAAAAGCGGGAACTCAAGACGGACACGCTGCCTGTCCTTGCGCAAGAGCAGAAGGACAGCCAGCAGTTGATTCGCGACATCAAGACGCTCGAGAAGCACCTGCCGCACTACCTCGGCACGGATGAAGGACGCACGCACGTGCTCCACTATCTCGATGCGCTCCTGCCAGCAGAGCATCAGGCCCACGCGGAACTCGCCACCATCCGCGAGCGGCAACGCGCCATCCTCCAAGCGGATGAAGCCACCCTGCGCAAGCATCTCACCCTGCCCAAATCCGGCCTCACACCCGACCAACTTCGCCATCTCCAATCCCAGCTCCAGCGCGAACACGAACGCCTCCAACTGGACGCCTTAGCCGAAAAACTCGAAGAGCAGCTTCTCCACGGCCGCGACGCCATGGAACATCTCCTCGAAGACGCCAAACAAGCCGTCCAACGCTCCCGCCTTCCCCGTGCCGCCCACGCCCTCCGCGAAGCCCGCTCCTTCGAAGAAAAGAACCTCGCCCTCCTCAAGAAGCTCCGCCAAGTGGACGAAGCGCTGATGGCGTTCCTGAAACGAGAGGTGGGGGTGATGGGAGGATAGGGGTGCAATCAGCGGACGTTGATGTTCCTTCGTGGGTTGGGATTCTGGCGACGCTCACCTTCCGTATCAGATAGCTGAAAACTTGCCCGTCGACGTCTTGGTCCCTCCAGCTTGATTTCAGGCGTAACGAGCGTTATTCTTTTACGTAACACTTGTTACGGTCGAAAGGTATAGTCAGTATGCAGCCATCGCAACAACAATCAGTACTACCGAGGGAGGCAATGTTGGAGAAGGCATGGCCGGTGTTCATCGAGCATGGCTACGCAGGCCTCAGCATGCGGAAGCTGGCTCAGGAACTCGGTGTAACCACGGGGGCGTTGTATCACCACTTCGGGGGTAAGCGGGAAGTATTGCTCGAGCTGTTCCGCATGCTTCGCGATCGACAGGTGCGGCAAATCGTCGAGGTGGTCGCGCCGGAACCGGACTTCGAATCGAAGTTGCGAGCCTTGTTGCGGCACGTAGAGAAGCATGAGCAAGGATTTCTCGCCGCCTACCTCGTTATGTCGGACTATCGCCAGACCGTGGGCCAGGAAGAATTCCAGGCAGAATTGAAGACGATGAATGGTGGGGAGACTGGCTTCGACTTGATGGGCCGCCTGTTGGGCACGGATTCCGATACCGCTGCTTTCGTGATGATCTTTCTGCGCGGCCTCATCTCGATGCGGCGGCTCAGCCCACAAGCACCCAGCTTCGACGAGCAGGGCGACAGGCTGGTGCAACTGCTGACACAAGACCATGCGCAATCAATAACGCATACGCGGAAAAGCCGGGAGACAACACGATGATGCAGGTTCTGTGCACCGCGATAACGCTGATGCTCGCCGCGGATACGCCGGGTGGCGGCTCGATATCCATGGAAACGCTGTCGGGTTATGATGCGCGAGAGGCGACCGTGCTGCTGTTCGTGAATACTACCTGCCCCATTGCGAATCGCTACGCGCCCGAAATGAACCGCATCCACCGCGATTTCGAAGAAGAAGGCGTCGCACTCTATCGGGTGTACTCCAACCACACTGTGACGGAGGAAGACATCGACAGCCATACCCGCGAGTTCAGCCTCGCAATGCCCTATTTTCATGACGCGGATTACGCCTTGGCGCAGCGAGTAGGCGCCAAGGTCACCCCTGAGGCCGTGGTGGTCGACAGCGAGGGTGAGGTGCGCTATTGCGGCCGCATCGACAACCTTTTCTATGCGCTCGGCAAGACGAGGTCGGAGGTCACGAAACATGACCTGCGCGACGCCATCAAGGCCGTGTTGGCGGGCAACGAAGTCTCACTCAAGGAAACAAAGGCTTACGGTTGCTACATCGATCCGCCTGAGCCATTCAGGAAGGACAATACCGTTGTTGAGGAGATCGCCGAATGACCACGCTGCGCATTGCACGGATGTCCGTAGCCCTGATTGCGGTAGTGCTGCCTTTGGGCACCTTTAGGGCGCTTGCGGCCGAACCGACATGGGCTGACGACATTGCACCCATCATGTTCGAGCATTGCGCATCCTGCCATCATCCAAACGGAGGTGGGCCGTGGGACTTTCGCGATTACGAGGCTGTGAAGCGGCGCGCGCGTCTTATCGCGGATGCCGTCGATACGCTATACATGCCGCCTTGGAAAGCATCGCCTATCAAGGGCGTTTCCTTTGCCAATGAACGCGGGCTGAGCGACAAACAAATCGATGCAATCATTGCCTGGGCAAAAGGTGAGCGCGCGCTGGGTGATGCCGCTGCCGCGCCGCCACGCCCGGTGTACACGACCGACTGGAGACTTGGCGAACCGGACATCGTGCTCCAGATGGCGGAGCCCTTTAACGTGCCTGCGGATGGCCCGGACATCTACCGCAACTTTGTTATCCCAATGCCCGAGTTGCCGGATGGTCAATACCTGAGGGGAGTGGAATACCGTCCGAAGGCGAAAAAGACCGCCCACCATACGCTCTTCTTCCTCGACACCTCAGGCAATGCGCGAGCGCGTGATGCAAGCAGCCCAGGGCCAGGCTATGACGGCATGGATGCCGTGTTCAATATCACGCGGCTCGCGACTTGGGCCGTGGGCCAGGTGCCACAACCATGGCCCGAAGGCGTCGCGCTTCAGGTTCCCGACGATGCCGACCTCCTGATGCAGGCACACTTTCATCCCTTGGGGAAAGAGGAAACCGAGCAGGCCGAAGTGGCGCTATACCTCACGGACACGCCGCCAACGCGCAGCGCCATCGTGCTTGATGTGCCCTTCGCCTTTGGCGTTGTGTGGAACCTCGACATTCCGGCTGGAGAACCGAACTATGTGGTAAACGAGTCCTACACCGTGACCGCGGATGTCGATCTCTCCTCGATCATGCCGCATATGCACTCTATTGGTACGGACATGGAGGCAACGGCGGTACTACCCGATGGCTCGAGGCAGCCGCTCATCAAACTCATGCACTGGGATTTCAACTGGCAGGAGAATTATGTGTATGCAGAGCCAGTTCATCTCCCCGCGGGCACGCGCATTGACATGACCTTCCGATACGACAACAGCCCGGACAACCCGTCCAACCCGCACCATCCGCCGCGCCGCATCACGTGGGGCCCGGATTCCGACGATGAGATGGCGAGCATGTCCTTTTTCTTCGTCACGGACACAGAAGAACAACGGCAGCAATTGCTGGATGGGTACATCGCCCAGACCTTCGAAGATATCGAGAATATGGATGTGGACCTTGTCGTGCCGGCGATCATTGAGCAGGCCCGGCGGCGCGTTGACCAGAACGACGACGGCGAAGTCGATCTGGCCGAGTATGTCGCAATCTTGCAGCACATCGCCTTCGAGAGTGAGACGGACGAGTATGGCTTTCAGCAGGCCCTGCGCAAAAAGATCGGGGGGCGCCTGATTCTACATTCCTTCGCCAACTCGTGGACGCCGTACTACATCGTAGGTATGAGTGCGGTGGTGCTCGCTTTGCCGCCGGGCACAGTGTGGCTGCTCCTTCGCCGGAGAAAGCGCACGCGCATCAGGGAATAAGTGCACTAAAGAACTGTTCAGCGACTCGGCACGTCTTGTGTGCCACCCGAATGACTCTTCCTGAATGTAACCGCATAGCGCTTAGCAGCCACTCTTTGTATGGAGCGGCCACCGCTCCCTTCAAGGTACACGGCACACCTTAGACTGAAGGGA
>CAZLBS010000394.1:0-4197 GCA_964557505.1 uncultured Nitrospiraceae bacterium
TCAACCCATCCTTTGAGCACATGACCGGCCTGGATGCCCGGGACTTGCTGGGCAATACGTCGGTGCCTGAGCTGACGTCGGTGACAGTGGGGTCGCCGCGCCGCAACCGGGCTATCGTTGTCGCGGCGGGTTCGCCGGCCTCCCCGCAGTGGCCGGCCATTCGCGCGTTGGCTGTTCTTGCGTATGAATCGCTTGAAGGCCAGGGCTTTGCCGGAGAAGAGATTCAGTTTCTGAGCGCGGCGGCAGACTTCCGCGGGTTCGACATTCCAAATACGCGGGCGAACCTTGAGCAAACCATTACAAGTTGGGCGGCGAACGATACGCGCGATGTGCTGTTGTATATCGTCGGCCTGGGCACTGGCAGCGCCCTTGTGCTTGACGGCGGCGAACTGGTTTCGGACCTGGCCCTCGACACGTGGCTCGATGCGCTAGAGCCGCAACTCTCGGGGCGCATTTCTGTGGTCATCGATGCGTGCCAGTCCGGCGGGCTGCTGGAAGCACTTGCTTCGCCTGACGGCCCGGGACGCATCTTGATTGCTAGTAGCAGCCGGGACCAGCAAGCCTACTTCCTGCAGCAAGGAGCCATTTCGTTTTCCCGTTTTTTTTGGCAGCAGATTGTGAATGGGGCTTCGCTTGGGGATGCCTTTTCGCAGGCGCAGCGCGCGACGCGGTTTTCCACCAAGGCTGACGGCATTCAGGAGCCTCAGCTAGACGACGATGGCAATGGCGTGCCCAATGAGGCAGGGGATGGTCTCGTGGCCAGCCGCTCTACGGTAGGTGCGGGCGTGCTGCTGGCGGGGGACGAGCCCATCATCACGGAGACGGATGTGCCGCAAACGCTCACGGGTTTTCCGGCGGCCATGCTGAGCGCATCGGGCATCATATCTACGGGTGATATTGCACGCGTTTGGGCCGTCATTGTGCCGCCGAGTTTCACTACGGAGAGCGCTTGCGGCACGGAGGTTGACTTATCTCTCGAACTGGCTGAGCGCGAGCCTGGAGTCTACAGCGGACTCTATGCACAGTTTCTCGAGGCTGGTCAATACGATGTCGCGCTGTATGCCGCGGATGCCGATGGACAGGTATCGCAGCCGATTCTGGTATCCTTAGAACAGGCACGCGAGGCGATGCCGCTGGCTGAAGGCGACGTGGATGCCGATGGGGACATTGATGCAGTGGATGTGCAGTTGGTAATCAACGCAGTCCTGGACATCACGCAAGGATTTTTGACGGACGTAAATGGCGATGGAAGCGAAGACGCGCTGGATATCCAACTTACGATCAATGCCGCGTTGGGACTGTAGCTTGCGCCGGATTCTTCGCGGCGGCGCGCTGGCCTTGGCAGCGGTTCTGCTTGCAGGTGTTCATGCGGGCGCGCAGGAGTTCATGCCGGATCCGTTTGAAGACGATGACTCTGCGGACACGTCGACATGGATTGCGATCGATGACGCGGAGGGCCAGCGGCACAATTTCGATTCCCCGTCGGACGAAGACTGGCTGCAGTTTTGGTCGCCGGGCGGCGAGATTCTGACGCTGAGCACGTTTGATTTGGGATCGGCCAGCGATACGTTTCTCGAGGTATTCGCCCCTGATGGCGTGACAAGGCTAGACTTCGACGACAATGGCGGCGTGGGCGCCGCTTCATTCTTGCTGTTCATGGTTGACGCCCCTGGTTTGTACTTTGTCCGCATTACGCATGCGGCAGAGGGCTTCGGCCTGAACACGGATTACTCCGTCTCCATTATCCGGGAAATCGGAATCATTAGCGGGAACCTTGTCGTGACGGTGGCGTCAGCCTCGGGCAGCACGCCAATTGCTGGAGCCGTCGTGAGGCTGCCAGGGCTCGGGGGGGCATTCATTGATACGGATGCAGAGGGGCGTGCGTTGTTTCCGGCGCTCCCGGAAGGCCCCTACACGGTGGAGGCTTCGGCGGAAGGTTTCGAATCTGCTATGGGGCAAGCGACCGTGCTGGATCAGCAGACGGCTCAGCTTCCCCTCTTGCTGGTTGAGAATGCCCCCATGCTGCCGGAAGACATTAATGGCTCCGGACAGGTAGACGCAGTCGACGTTCAGTTGGTGATCAACGGCGCGCTGAATCTGAACACGCAGGGCTTCGTGACAGATATTGATGAAAGCGGCAGTACAGATGCGCGCGATATCCAGTTGGTGATCAACGAGGCCCTTAATTTATAAGAAAGTAGTACGCCTATTGCGGCACTCTGTGCTCGATGAGGCCATGGGCACTTGCCGCTTTACGCCACTAAGCGCCCTGTATCCCCTCGTTTCTGTCAGAGCGGGACGTTCGTGGACTAGCGCCAATTCTTGACACAGTCCAAAATCTTCGGTAAAGTCGCGTCCATGTCAGACCCCAACCAATTGCTGCGAGACCATGGGCTGCAAGTGACGGCCCAACGCCGGGCGGTGTTGAAGGCGGTATCCGGGCGACCTCATGGTACTGCTGAGGAAATCGCGGGAGACGTGCGCGCGGAGATTGGGTCGATCTCGCGGCAGGCGGTGTATGACGCTCTGACGATCCTGGCCGAGAAAGGGATCATACGGCGGATTCAGCCAGCGGGCTCGGCAGCGCGGTATGAGGACCGTGTCGGGGACAATCATCACCATTTGATCTGCCGGACGTGCGGGAAGACCGTGGACGTGGATTGCGCGGTAGGGGACGCGCCCTGCCTTACGGCAGCGGACACCGCCGGCTATGCGATTGATGAGGCCGAAGTCGTCTATTGGGGGACATGCCCAGATTGCCTGAAGGCGCTTGACAGCCCGGCAAGCACGAGCGTTAGAACGTGATCAGCTTTTCTTTTATGGCCTTGTGAGGCCTTGCAAATCGGGCGGCAACGGTTGATGCCGCTTCGTGTTTCATAGAACCGAGGACGCAACAGAAGGAGCTACGACGTGGCAGGGAACGGGAACGGAAGCAAATGCCCTGTAATGCACGGGGCAAACCCGCAGACAGTCGTTGGGGCACGGTCGAATCAAGACTGGTGGCCGAATCAACTGAATCTGAAAGTGCTGCAGCAGCGCTCGCCGCAAGTGGATCCCATGGGCGAGGAATTCAACTACGCCGAGGAGTTCAAAAAGCTCGACCTGGATGCCGTGAAGCAGGACCTGATGCATCTGATGACGGATTCGCAGGAGTGGTGGCCGGCGGATTGGGGCCACTACGGCCCGCTGTTCATTCGCATGGCATGGCACAGCGCGGGCACGTACCGCATCGGCGATGGCCGGGGCGGCGCATCTTCCGGCTCGCAACGTTTCGCTCCGCTGAATAGCTGGCCGGACAACGTGAGCTTAGACAAAGCGCGCCGGCTGCTTTGGCCGATCAAGAAGAAATATGGCCGCAAGATTTCGTGGGCGGACTTGATGGTTCTTGCGGGGAATTGCGCCCTTGAGTCGATGGGGCTTCAGCCGGTCGGATTTGCGGGGGGGCGCGAAGACGTATGGGAGCCTGAGGAGGACATTTATTGGGGGCCTGAAGGCGAATGGCTTGCCGACGAGCGGTACAGCGGCGACCGCGATCTCGAGAATCCGCTTGGTGCGGTTCAGATGGGTCTGATCTACGTGAACCCGGAAGGCCCGAATGGCAATCCAGATCCGGTGGCGGCGGCGCGCGACATCCGGGAGACCTTCGGCCGCATGGCCATGAACGACGCGGAGACGGTTGCGCTGATCGCGGGCGGCCACACGTTTGGCAAGGCGCACGGCGCGGCAAACCCCGATGACTATCTTGGGCCGGAGCCGGAAGGTGCGAGCATTGAGGAGCAGGGCTTCGGCTGGAAAAACAGTTACGGCAGCGGCAAAGGCTCCGACACCATCACAAGCGGTCTTGAAGGGGCCTGGACCACCGAGCCGACGAAATGGGACAACAACTATTTCGAGAACCTGTTTGGCTATGAATGGGAACTGACGAAGAGCCCGGCAGGGGCAGCGCAATGGACTCCGAAGGAGGAAGGCGGCGTTGCCGTGGCGACGATTCCTGACGCGCATGACGCCTCGAAGATGACGAAGCCGATGATGTTTACGACGGATCTGTCGCTCCGGCTTGATCCGGCGTACGAGAAGATTTCGAAGCGATTCTATGAGAATCCGAAAGAATTCGAGGATGCGTTTGCCAAGGCCTGGTTCAAGCTGACGCACCGCGACATGGGGCCGGTATCGCGCTACCTTGGTGCGCTCGTTCCA
>CAZLBS010000395.1:0-435 GCA_964557505.1 uncultured Nitrospiraceae bacterium
GGCCCCTTTCTTCTGCCACATCTCGAATCGCTTCTCACGGTACGGGACGACTTCGCCGGGCTTCCAAAAACTGGTCGTGCGGAATAGCCAGCCCATATCCGTGTAGCGCTCGTGCCGCTGGCCTTGGTCATGGCGCCAAGAGAAGATGTGCGTCTCTTCAAGGGTAGTAGCCACGAGCATGAACGAGGGATATTCCCTCGGATTGAGATCCCGCGTAATCCAGGTCAAGCCATCCGCCAGCATGCCTTGCCGCAAGAAACCCGGGACGATGCCGCCGCGGCTTGGACGCGTAGGATCAGACCTGGTTATGGGTTCGTTTTCGCCATAGAGATTGAGGATGCAAGCGGCTACGCCACAGGCGTTTATGCCAAACCATGTCCCTCCGCGGGCGCCATCGGCGGGCCCAGCCCACAAGGCGCCCTCGTCTTCGTGCAG
>CAZLBS010000395.1:445-4170 GCA_964557505.1 uncultured Nitrospiraceae bacterium
GCCTCGTCAGCGCGGGCGCGCGCCTCGTCGCGGTTCATGGTCACGAGAACGCCAAGATGGTCTCGGTGCAGGGTTAGGGTACACATGATTTAGTAACGCGTGGATATCCGGTTTTGCTTACATAAGCCAACTGCCGGATAGTATACACTGAAACTGCCGGAACATCACGTTCCTGCCCGCTTGAGGTTTGGCTTAGTGTCCGTGCCGGACGCGGCGGGCGCGTTCATCGAGCCAATCGCACTGGCGGGAGAGGGTCGCCATCCACTCAGCCGGGCCCATTCCGGCCACCTCCTCGGCGGAGCGCATCTGGTAGGACACGGTGGCGATGTGCTTGACGCCAACGGCGTAATACATGGCGAGTTCTTCGAGGATGGACAACGATCGCATGATTTGGTAATGGTCGACTAGGAGGTCGGTGCGCTTGTCGAGCCGCTCGAATTCGGTGGAGGTGCGCACGCAGAGATTCGAGATGGCGTACGCCAAGTCTTCGAGATAGCAGCCCTCGCCGGCGAATTCGAGGTCGAGTACGGCGCTGAGGCGCTCGCCGATGAACAGCAGATTGCCGGAATGCCAGTCGCCGTGAATGAGGCCCGTCTCGAAGTGGCGGCGCTTCTCAATGCTGAGGGCGTCGGCGGCATCACGAAGAAACAGGGCAATGCGGTTGCAGGCCCGGTTGACGGCGCCGCTCTCGCCGTGGTCGAGCGCCATCTGATAGAGCCGGCTGAAGATTTCCCGGGGCACTTCGCTGAAGCGCCACATGCGGACATCCCGCCTGGGGCGCGGCACATCTCGGCAAACCACGTGCAGGCGCCCCAACGCCGAGCCGGAGGTGATGAGGGTTTGCTGCGTGATGGGCATGGGCTTGCCCGGGCAAAACTGCTGCAATTCCAAGGCCCAAGTATCCAACTCAACGATGCGCTTGCCATTCTTGGCCGGATAAATCCGCGCGATCGGGATGCCATTGCGTTCGAGATGGTCGCTCAAGCGGTGCTGAAAACGCAGCGAATCCAGCCCGATTTCCTCGTTGCTATAGGTCTTGGCAACGAACTTGCCCTTTTCCGCCTCGACCACGAGCTTGCGGTGCCGGCGCTGATGGGCGCCCGGGAAGGGATGGGGCAGCCCGACCTGACCGAGGTCATAGTGCTCGGCGAGGATGTCGCGCAGGATCTCGTTCGAGCTGCGTTTGGTACGCGCCCCTTCTTGGCTCAAGGCACTGTCAACTCCATCACGGTCATGTCCTGCTGCTCGACCTCGGCACGGGTAAAATGCACTGGCTTCATCTTGAGGGGACCCAACAGGCGTTCCGCTTGGTCGACATAGTGGGGCGATTCCGGGTCCTTGCTTTGACCGATGGGGCTTATCGTATAGGACTCGATGCCTTCCTCGCGCATGATCATCAGGGTCGTGGCCATCGAGCCGCCCTTGGCCATGTATATGCCGGGCTCCTCTTCGACCGCCTCGTACTCGATATCGTAGAGCGTTTCGGTCCGGCCAAAGTCGGCCCCGCTCGATGGAAAGCTCCGCGTGCCCCGGCCCGCGCGGAACGCGCCCCCGTATGGCAACTCGACGGTCTTATAGGTCTCGTTCATGTATGCGGCGACCGCTTCCACGGCATCGGCCAGCTTCGCGAGATTTTCGTCGCTTGGGGCTTCCCCTTCATAGAGCGGCTCCGGATCGTAAACCTCGGTCACCTTCGAGCGCAGGACGTACATCAAGAGCGCGCCGCTGCTGTCCGCACGGAATTGCCCGTCCCAATTCATCAGCGTGTTGGCGGCATAGTTGTAATCCGGGTCGTCCATGCGTGCGCCAGCATGGCCCTCGACCGCCGCTTGAATAGCACTGGTCCAACTCTCTGCGTAGATATCGGTAACGTCCATCGCCAAGGCAATCGCATCCTCGGCCGTCATGCGCCCGGTCTCATGCAGTACCCGGGTCGCGCGTTTTCCGCGGGGGTTGTTGCGGTCCCAGGACACGTTGTAGATGTACTCCCGGTATTTGTCCGGCGTCATCGGTGAGTCGACCATCATGTTTGCGGGACTGATGTTGCAGTTCTGCATGTAGCCGATGGCAGGATTCATCACCTGCACCAGGTCTTCAATGGGATGGATGCCTTGCCATTCCGTATCGGGGCCTGCCGGCACCGGCTTGCTCCAATCGTATCCCTCCGGGCGGATGGGCGTGCGCCCCGTGCGGACATAGCCAATGTTGCCTTTGCGATCCGCGAACAAGACGTTCTGTTCCATGAAGTGGTTCATGCCGAGCGCATCGTAAAACTCATGTGCATCCTTGGCGAGGCACATGCGGTACATTTGCTCGACCAGGCCGGTATCGCTGAAGTAGGGGGACTTGCCGATGTAGGCGAGCCCCTTCTCCGTATCCGGATTCTTCATGTCGGGATCAGGCACCAAGATGCCCAACTCGGTCCGCACGATCGGCAGGGGGATGTTCATCCCGTCCTTGACCTCGATCATCGACATTTCGATTTCGGGCGTCTTCCATTCCCCGTCAATCTTGTATTGCATCTGCGGATTGGCTTCGACGTAGAAGACATCGGAGGTGTCGGGTCCGCCGGTCGTGCAGGCAAAGCCGACATTGCCGGTGTGGCCGATGGCGAGCAAAGGCGCGCCGGGAATGAAAAAGCCGGCCATTGCCAGGCTGCCGCCGTGCACCCGCGCTTCGTAGAAGTACTGCAGGCTGCCCCAGTCTAGATGCGGGTCGGCAAGCAAAATGGCCGCACCCATTTCGGTGCGGTCTGGCGACACCGCCCATCCGTTCGAGCCGCGGACGGGGTTCATCTCCTCTCCCCCGTCGCGCGAAAAGTAATCGTTCATGATGGCGCCGAGGGGCCACTGGAGAATCAGGAGGCGGCCAATCGCCAATGGATGATGGTCTTCCACATCCGGGGCCCATTCGGGCACCTTGTCCGGGTGCTCCTGCATGTACGTGCGGATGCCGTCGGCCGTGGCTTTGCTCATGCGGGCAACGACATGCGTCGTGCTGTCGTAATACTCCCGGACAATCTGATCGTTTTGCACGAGGCGCATGCCAGCGTCGGTGGGAATGTAGTCCGAACCGAATTGCTTCGCCGCGTAGCCAGTCGCAATGAGGATGTTCTTGAGCACGTCTTCAAGACGGTCTTCGGCCATGCAATATCCCGTGGCGAATGCAGCGCCCACCTCGGAATCGGCGAACACATGCGGCACGCCCCACTCGTCGCGGTAAACGGTCACGACTTCGCCCGAGGCGTCTTGCACGGATTCCGCGCCGTCTTCGGCGGGCGCGGCCATCTCGGGCTCGGCGTCAGGCCGCGGCTCTTCACCGGGAGCCTCCGCCTGCGCGCCTGGCTCGAACGGCTCCGTCGGCTCTTCTGGCGCCTTGGTCTCCAATGGGGGCTCAGGGGGGCTCGATTCGCCGCCGCACGCAGCCATCAGGCCAGTGCCCGTGCACACCACCACTGTCAAAAGAATGCGTAAGATCATGCCATCACTCCATGGCCAGGCGGCCAGGCCTAGCCGATGCTCCAGTCCAACAATTTGCGCAGGTAGCCTAGATCGTCTTCGGCGGCGCGGTGCGGGTCGCCTTCGCCGCAGTACTCGATGCAGAAGTCGCCGTCATAGCCAAGGCGCATGAGCTTGTCGATCCACAGGTGCGTATTGATGTGGCCCTCACTCAGGGTCACCCCGAAGTCATACGTACCGCCCACGTGGCGGCAATTCTTCAGGTGC
>CAZLBS010000396.1:0-4167 GCA_964557505.1 uncultured Nitrospiraceae bacterium
GGGGCAGGCGGCCTCGCATTCATAGTGATTGCTGCAATTGCCGAAGCCTTCTGCGTCGTGCTGATGCACCATGGCCAGCACGCGCTTCTCGCGTTCCGGGCCGCCTTGGGGCAAGTGTGACAGGTGGCTCACCTTGGCCGCGGTGAAGAGCATGGCCGAGGCATTCGGACAGGCGGCCACGCATGCGCCACAGCCGATGCAGGTTGCCGCGTCGAAGGCTTCGTCGGCGTTTTCCTTCGGCACGGGCACGGCATTCGCGTCGACCGCGGAGCCCGTGCGCACGGTCACATACCCGCCCGCTTCGATAATGCGGTCGAATGCGCTCCGGTCCACGACGAGGTCTTTCAATACGGGAAACGCTGCCGCGCGCCAGGGCTCGATGAACAGCGTGTCGCCGTCGTCGAACTTCCGCATGTGCAATTGACACAAGGTGGTGCCGGTTTCGCTGCCGTGCGCCTGGCCGTTGACCACCGCGCCGCATGAACCGCAGATGCCCTCGCGGCAGTCATGGTCAAAGGCAATGGGATCCTTGCCGGCAAGCGTCAGCCGCTCGTTGACGACGTCGAGCATTTCGAGAAACGAGGCATCCGTGCTGATGCCGTTCGCGTCGTACTCCTCGAAGTGCCCTTGGTCGTCCGGGCCTTTCTGCCGCCAGACCTTCAGCTTCAGGTTAATCGTCTGTTCCGCCATGTCTATCGCGCTCCTGTGCGAGTCGGTTCGTGTTCCTGGTGATGATTGGGGATAGGGGATTACTTGTAGCTGCGCGTGGCCAGGTGGACTTCCTCGAAGACCAAGTCCTCTTTGTGCAGGCCAGGATTCTCACCCACGCCGTTGAATTCCCACGCGGCCACGTGGCAGAAATTCTCGTCGTCGCGCACGGCCTCGCCTTCCTCGGTCTGATACTCCTCGCGGAAGTGGCCGCCGCACGATTCCTCACGGTATAGCGCGTCGCGCGCCAGCAGCTCGCCAAACTCGAGGAAGTCCGCCACACGCCCGGCCTTTTCAAGCGACTGGTTGATTGTGCCGGCGCTGCCGGTCACTTTGACGTTCTCCCAGAATTCGCCGCGGATTTCAGGGATGCGGTTCAAGGCTTCGTTCAAGCCGCTGGCGCTGCGGGCCATGCCGCACTTGTCCCACACGACCTTGCCAAGTTCACGGTGAAAGTCATCCACGGTGCGGTTGCCATCGATGTCGAGCAGCTTCTTGTAGCGCTGCTCGGAATCGTTGAGCGCGTCTTTCGCAGCAGGGTGACTGTCGCCAATGCCATTCGGCGAGACGCCGGCGAGATAATTGGCGACGGTGTAAGGCGCGACGAAATAGCCATCGGCCAGTCCTTGCATCAACGCGCTCGCGCCGAGGCGGTTCGCCCCATGGTCCGAGAAGTTCGCCTCGCCGAGAACGAACAAGCCCGGCACGTTGCTCATCAATTCATAGTCGACCCACAAGCCGCCCATGGTGTAATGCACCGCGGGATAGATCATCATGGGCATGCTGTACGGATTGTCGGCCGTAATCTTCTCATACATATGGAAGAGGTTGCCGTACTTCGCCTTCACGGTGCTTTCGCCCATGCGTTCGATCGCGTCGCGGAAATCCATGTAGACGGCTTGGCCGGTGTTGCCGACGCCATGTCCGGTGTCGCACATCTCCTTGGCCGAACGCGAGGCAATGTCGCGCGGCACCAGATTGCCGAAGCTCGGATACTTCCGCTCGAGGTAGTAGTCGCGGTCTTCCTCGGGGATTTCCGTAGGCGGACGCTTGTCGCCAGGATTCTTGGGCACCCAGATGCGGCCGTCGTTGCGCAAGCTTTCGCTCATGAGCGTGAGCTTCGACTGATAGTCGCCATGGACTGGGATGCAGGTCGGGTGAATCTGCGTGAAGCAGGGATTAGCCAAGTAGGCGCCGCGCTTGTGGCAGCGCCAGGCCGCGGTCACGTTGCAAGCCTTGGCGTTGGTCGAGAGGTAAAACACGTTGCCATAGCCGCCCGTGCACAGCAGGATGGCATCGGCGAAATGCGTCTCGAATTTGCCGTTCACGAGGTTGCGCGTCACGATGCCCTTGGCCACGCCATCAACCACGATGAGGTCTGTCATTTCGCGGCGTGGAAACATCTTTACGCTGCCCGCCGCCACTTCCTTCATCAAGGCGCTATACGCACCGAGCAAGAGCTGCTGCCCCGTTTGTCCACGGGCGTAGAAGGTGCGCGACACCTGCACGCCGCCGAAACTGCGGTTATCGAGCAGGCCGCCGTATTCGCGTGCAAAAGGCACGCCTTGCGCCACGCACTGGTCGATGATATTGACGCTGACCTCTGCAAGGCGGTGAACGTTCGCCTCGCGCGAACGGAAATCGCCGCCCTTTACCGTGTCGTAAAAGAGGCGGTAGATGGAGTCGCCATCGTTGCGGTAATTCTTCGCGGCGTTAATGCCGCCCTGCGCGGCAATGCTGTGCGCCCGGCGGGGGGTATCGTGAATGCAAAACGCGGATACGTTGTAGCCTTGCTCGCCAAGGGTCGCCGCGGCCGAAGCTCCCGCCAAGCCTGTGCCAACCACAATGACCTTGTATTTACGCCGGTTGGCTGGCGCCACCAACCGCATGTGGCCCTTGTGATTGGTCCACTTTTCCGCGATAGGGCCCTCGGGGATGCGTCCGTTCAAGTCGCCCATGGTTATTGCGCCTCCTCTTGGTGATCGACGTCCTCATGCATGTCTTGCGTTATTGCTGCTTCGGCTGTTTCGGGAGAACCCGCCATGAGGACGTAGATGGGGATTGAGCTGAAGCCCACCGCGACGATGACGCCCAGCGCCACGGAGGCCCGCCGGATGGCTGGCGTATAGCGATCGTGGAAAAAGCCGATGGTGTGAAACAGGCTCTGAATGCCATGGCTGAGGTGCAGGCCCACAAAGCACACCGCTACGACGTAAAGAATCACGCGCGGCACGCTTTGAAACGAGTTCCACACAAGGCCGTATAACTTCTGCGGCTCGCCGTCGACAATGGTCGCGGCGTTTTCGGCCGACTTGTCGGCAATCGTAAAGTCGGCCAAGTGAATGAAGATGTAGATGAAGACGAAGGCGCCGGTGATGGCCATGGTGCGGCGGCCCCATGCCATATCGTCGCGCTTGCTTTCGCTCACGGCGTAGCGGCTCTTGCCCCGGGCCGCCGCATTCTCAAATACGAGTTGCACGGTAAAGAACACGTGCAAGATTAGCGCCGTGATAAGACCAATGCGGGCCGCCCACAGCAATTCGGGCAAGGCGTGCAACTTGGCTGAATAATCATTGAGCGCCTCTGGCCCAAGATAGATCAACATATTGCCTGCCAGATGTCCGATGATAAACAGCACCATCGCGAGCCCGGTGATCGCCACCATTTGCTTTCGGAATACTGAGGTTCGGAAAAGAGAAAGAAAGTTAGCAGCCATGAATGTGCGCCTTATGTCCCGCGGGTGGCGGCGGCGCTGGACGGGCCGCCTTGTGCCCGCTGAATGCCCTGTAACGATTCGCGGTGACGCTTGCGGCTCCGCAGGCATTTCGCGGGACGATTCATGCTCCGCTGAAAGCCCGGCCACCGTCGCTAGTGTAGCAAGCGCATGCGCGAAAGTCTAAGCCAGCAGGCGCCTTGCCGCGGGTTTACCGATCGTTAAAGGCAACAGGCGCTTGGGTAAGCACATTCCAAGAAGGCGCGCTTCCGGGCACGGCTTGCCGCGGGGAAGGGATCATTGCAACGAGAGGTTGTTTAGCATACAATACAGGTGACAGCACGCATGACGTGCCGTATGGGGGCGTTTCCCGATGGAAGGGAGTTGCTCCTAAGGGCGCGTTACAAACCGGTTAGGACTTCAGGCCATGAATGACGCAGCATCCGATACCGCCATTTGTCTCGAAGAAGCGCCCGTGCACCTGCAAGCAGAGGTCTCGGAGATTCGCACCGATCCCGAGACAGCCGGTCTGCTCGAGGGCTTGGGGATCTGCGCGGGACGAAAAGTGCGGCTGCTGCGGCGCGGCCAGGCATACATTCTATCGGTCTATGGGACGCGCGTGGGCTTAGCGCCGTCGGTAGCTAGCGGCATTTTCGTCACGCCCCGGTAACGCGCCAGGCGCACGCCCCGCCGTGCCGTAGCGCATCGCGCAAGAAAGGCTTGTTCCCATCGCTACCGCAGCACTC
>CAZLBS010000397.1:0-4163 GCA_964557505.1 uncultured Nitrospiraceae bacterium
CCGCCAGCAGCCCCACCACCCGCGACTTCGTGCGCAGCGGCACCCCCAACAGCGAGATCATCCGCCCGGGGTCCACCGAGCCGATGACCTCGTCCTGCTCATTGGCCACCTCGAAGCCTATGACGTCTTCAAGCGTGGCGTTCGTCTCATCCGGCGGCGCGAGTTCCGCGGCATTGACCAGCACGCGCGCGTGCTTGAGTCCCGCGGCCACTTCCCGGGCCGTCCCTGCCGTAAAGGTCACCCGCCAAGCGCCCTGCTCCCGCGTCATCCGGTCGACGGCGCAGCGGTGAGACGTGCCATGCAGCATGAAGCGCAGCCACACCCGGCCTTCAGCATCCGCCAGCGCGGCGAGCGTTCGCCCGTAGGGCGCTTCCGGCTCGATGCGCACGGCCCGCTTCGCCGGGAACACCGCCGTCACGCGGCCAATCGTCACATCTTCATCAGGCGCATCCACCGTGCGGCGCGGCGAGCGGGCAAAGCGCCGCTACTCGACGACCTCGAGCGTCGCGTAGACATCGGCCTTCGCGGCAGCCGCGCCTACCAGCGCGCGCATGGCGTTGATGGTCTTGCCATTCTTGCCGATAATCCTGCCCATGTCGCCGTCGCCCACGCTCAACTCGAACGTCTGCTTATCCTCGCCCTCGATCACCCGCACGCTGACATCCTCCGGATGCGCCACGAGCTTTTTCGCGATCATCTCGATGAGTTCTTTCACGCTTACTCAGCCTTCTCGCCGGCTGCTTCTTCCGCAGGCGCGTCGCCGGCGGGGGCCTCAGCCGCTGCTTCTGCCGGCGCTTCGCCCTCGGCTGGGGCCGACGCTTCGCCTTCGGAGGCCTGTGCTTCTGCCGGCGCCTCTTCGGCCTTGGGCGCTTCTTGCTTAGGTTCTTCCTTCGGCAGCGGCCGATCCTGCGGCACGTAGACCGATGATGCGGCGGCTTCCTGCGCCTTGGCAGAAAGTTCTTCCCTCTTGGCCTTTTGCTCCGCCGCGACGTCTTCCGGCGTGCGCTTCAAGGCGAAGGCCTGCAGCACGCCCTCTTTCTTCAGCACATTGCGGGCGGTGTCGCTGGGCTTGGCGCCCTCATACATCCAATGCAGCGCCCGGCCCGCGTCCACTTCCATGCGGGGTTCCGGCTTGGCGCAAGGGTGGTACACGCCCAACTCTTCAATGACGCGGCCAGTCGCGCGCTTGCGCTGATCGACCACGACCACGCGGTAATACGGCTGATGCGCGCGGCCGCCCCGCTTCAAGCGAATCACAGTTGCCATCGATAATCCTCTCGTCTTATGGCGCGCCCGGCATTGGCTGCGCGTTGGCCCCTCGGCCGTTCAACAGGGCTGGAGCTACATCCCCGGGAAGCCCGCCATCGGACCCCGCCGCATGCCCTTGCCGCCTTTCATCATCTTCTTCATCATTTTCCGCGTCTGCTCGAATTCTTTGAGCATCCGGTTCACATCCGTCACCGTGGTGCCGCTGCCCAGCGCGATGCGCTTCCGCCGGCTGCCATTCAAAATGCGCGGATTCCGCCGCTCCTTGGGCGTCATCGACTGGATGATGGCCTCGATATACTTCATCTCGCCATCGTCGATGTCCATGCCCTTCGGCATCATCTTCGAGAAGCCCGGAATCTTCTTCACCAAGTCTTGCAGGCTGCCCATCTTCTTCACTTGCTGGAGTTGCTCGAGGAAATCCTCGAGGTCCATCTGGCCTTTCTTGGCCTTCTTCGTGAAGTTGACCGCCTTTTCCTGGTCGACGTTTTCCTGCGCCTTCTCGACCAGCGACACGATATCGCCCATGCCGAGAATCTGGTCGGCCATCGAGCGCGGATGGAAGAGCTGCAGCTCCTCCAGCTTTTCGCCCGTGCCAATAAACTTGATCGGGCAGCCAGTAACCTTGATGAGGCTGATGGCCGCGCCGCCGCGCGCATCGCCGTCCATCTGCGTGAGCACGACCCCAGTCAGCGGCAGCGCCTCGTGAAAGTGTTTGGCGCTGTTGACCGCGTCTTGCCCCTGCATCGCATTGGCCACGAACAAAATCTCATGCGGCTTCACCTGCGCATGAATCCGCCGCACCTCGTTCATCATCTGATCGTCGACATGCATGCGGCCGGCGGTGTCCAGCAATAAGACATTGCAGCCCTTCATTTGGGCCTCGCCTCTCGCCATCACGCAAATATCGACGGGGTCTGCCTTTTCGCCAAGGCTGAACACCGGCGCCCCAATCTGGCTGCCGAGCACCTCGATCTGCTTGATGGCGGCAGGACGATAGACGTCCGCGCCCACGAGCATCGGGTGCAAGCCCTTCTTCTTCAGCCACAGCGCCAGCTTGCCGCAGGTCGTCGTCTTGCCCTGACCTTGAAGGCCAACCATCATGATGATGGCCGGCGACAAGCCCTGGATGCGCAGCGGCTCGTTGCGCTCGCCCATGATGTGCACCAACTCGTCATGCACAATCTTGACGAGCATGTCGCCCGGCCGGATGCTCTGCAGCACCTCTTCGCCCAGCGCCTTCTCCTGCACATCCGCCATGAACTCCTTCACCACCTTGAAGTTCACGTCGGCCTCGAGCAGCGCCGTGCGAATCTGCTGCAGCCCTTCCTTCATATTCGCTTCCGTCAGGACGCCCTGACCGCGAATACTCTTGAAAGCGCCTTCCAGCTTCTGGTTCAGCGACTCAAACATACCAATCCCATCAACAAGCCATTATTGAAATGCCGTGCGGGGCCGCAACACCCCCGGCGCAAGACGCACGCGCGGCGGATGCGCACTGCATGCGCACCCCCGCCCATGACGCGACCCGAAATGCTACCACACAAACATTAGCCCGTTCAATGGGTTAGCGAAAAAAGCGCTGCCCCGGAGCCGTTGCCCTGTCACGCCCCTACCGCGCAATCCCCAGCGCGGCGTTGATCACGAGTTGCACGTCCACCGCATTGGTCACATCATCGCCGTTGACATCCGTTTCCACATCCGCCGAGATGCCCAGCGCGCCGTTGATCACTAGTTGGACATCAACAGCATTGATGACCATGTCGCCCTTCAAGTCCTCCGGCAGGACCGGCGCAGCCTCAAGAACGAAGCTGGCCGTGCCCACGTCGCCTTGCTTGAGCACCCTCGGCACGCTCTTCGGCAGGAAGCCTTGCGCGCTCGCGGTCACGGTCAGGTTGCCTTGATTCACGGTTGGAAACCTATACCGGCCGTCGGCATCCGTGAAAACCCGCTTGTTATCCGGGTATAGCTGCACTTGGGCGTTCTCGAGCACGAGTACTTGCCCGCCCGATTCCGTGGTCACCTCGCCCGCCAAGGTGGCCGCAGGTGTGATCGACCTCAATTCCCGATCCGGCAACACCTCGCCTGCGTTTGGATCGATGTCCTGCTCAAGTTGCTGGGATTCATATCCCGCCAGCGAAAACCCAATGCGAAACGCGAGGGTCCCCGTCTGCTTTGTGCCCAGCCCCTGCGGTATGACCAGTTCATACGTACCATCCGCGCACGTCAACGTAGTGTCTAGAACGCTGTCAGGATCCGAGGCCAAAGCCAAGACCACCAGCACGCCCCCCAGCGGAATGTCCACCTGCTGCTCGGGGGGGTAAATCGGACAGGTCCTCAATCACCCGCCCAGTAATCGTGCTCGCATCCGGTCGCGGCGTCAGGACAAAATCCTGCACGACCGGCGTACCACCTTCGACGAACACATCCTTGACAATCGCGGGCGCGAAGCCCGGCGCCACCGCCCGCAGGTCATACGTCCCGAAGGGCAACGGCGGGAAGAAGTACCGCCCGTTTACATCCGTCACAGCCGTGACAGCCTCGCCGCCGCCGACGGGCAAGGCTTCCACCGCAGCGCAAGTCAACAATCCACCGCTGACGCTATCGTCAATAGTGCCCTCAAGTGCCGCGTCGCGAAACACCTTAAAGGTAGACACCGCATTGTCGGACGCTGCCGCCGCGTAGACATGGGCCGCGTCCGGAGACACCGTCACCGATGTGGCCTGATCGAGCCCGTCCACCCCGCCAACGCCGTCGAATAGCGCCTCAACAAACGTCAGCGCACCCGTGTCCGCGTCCCGAGAAAACACCGACACCGCATCGTCGCCTGCCCCCGCCGCGTATACATGGGCGCCGTCCGGCGAGACCGTCATGTCATTGGCGCCACTGAGCCCGTC
>CAZLBS010000398.1:0-4153 GCA_964557505.1 uncultured Nitrospiraceae bacterium
ACATTCCGGCGAAGCGTTGCTTTTCAACCACTTAGCCCTGGCCCTGGCTCGTATCGATCTAGGGCATGCCGCTTGCTCGCCCCTTCTCATCAGCGCGAACGCTTCAGCACACGCTTGCTTCTTCCGTTTGCAGCTGAGGGATGCCTTCGCACGCGGCACATACGCGAGCCGGGAAACCAGGGGTAGGTTCCCCCGGCGACAGGCTGCGGTTGATTACGCTGGGGTCGTCAGCCGCTGCCGCCCACGCCCGGCGCCTCCGGAGCGCTGAGGCCACACACCGCCCGCGGCGCGAATGCGCATGGCGGGCCGTGTCCGGCGCATCAGGCGGGGAACGGACACGGCCCTCTTTCATGCCCTTGTATGATGCCAGCGCCCTCCGCACCTCCCATGCTATTGTCCAGCGGTTCCGTTCGTTTGCGCGCCCGGTCAACTTGCGGTGCGCGGGGCGCGTTGTCGTGATAGACTGGGGCATTAAAAGGCACGGGCGCTTCAGCCGGCGGGGCCGCCGGACGAGCACGTGGGAGGAATACCGTACGATGATGGAAGCAATCCGGCGCATGGGCACGGCGCTACAGCGCAAACAGGCCGCTTCGCGCGTCCGCCAGCGTGGCTTCACCCTTATCGAACTCATGGTCGTGATCGCGATCATCGGCGTCCTCGCGGCGGTCGTCACGACCAACCTCTTGAGTTCTGCCGAGGAAGGCAACGTGACGGCAGCCAAAGCGCAAATCAAGCAGTTCGAAACATCGCTCATGAACTATAAGCTGAAGAAGGGCAGCTTCCCTTCGACGAGCGAGGGCCTGCAAGCGCTGGTCAGCGGCACTGGCGATCAGCGCTTCCTCAATAGCAAGGAAGTGCCCAAAGATCCATGGAACAACGATTATCAATACAAGGCCGGGTCGGCTGATGGCTTCCCGTACGAAATCATCAGTTATGGCGCGGACGGTCAGCCCGGCGGCGACGGCTACAACGCCGACATCAAGAGCACCGAACTGTAGCGGATGCACGGGCGCGCGATGATGACGAGCCCGCGCCGCCCCTTTCCGCGGCGGCCCGATGAACGTGGCTTTACGCTCATCGAGATTGTCGTGGTCACCCTGCTTATCTTGGTCGCCTTGAGCGTGGCCATGCCCGTCCTGGCGCCCATCATCGACTTTGCCTCCTTGCAGGGGTCGGCGACGCGCCTGGCCAATTACGGGCGCGCGGCCATGGAGAAATGCATCCTCGCCCGCGAACGCTATACCGTCACCTTCGACCTGGCCGGGCAGGAGTATTGGGCGGTGCGCTGGCCCACGCCCGAAGAGCCTACGTCCATCTCGCGCCTGCTGGACCCCTCTGGCGAACTGGACGGCGTTTCATTGTCCGATCTCTTCGCGGCGGAAGCCGCCCTCGAACAAGCCGAAGAAGGGGGCGCCCAGCCGAAAGAAGGCTTCACGATGGAACAGAAGATTGCGCTCGTCGAAACAGAGATGCAGCGGTTTTACCGGGCGTCGGTTGAAGCGAGCACCGAGCGCATTCAAGACAAGAACAGCCTCTTCAGCGATTTCGAACCGCTGTTTGAAGAGCGCTTCGAACTGCGCGAGGGGGAAGATGAGGCCACCGAAATCAAGGACCCGCTGCTGCGCCGGACCAAGCTCCCGGATTCCATCCGGATCGTATCGGTGCAAGTGGGCGACAAGACCCACCGCAGCGGCGAAGTCGAAGTCGAGATCCTGCCCGTCGGGCTGATGCAGACAGTCATCATCAAGCTCGAGGGCGATGATGACGAGGTGTACACCGTCGAGTGGGACAACCTCACCAACAACGGCTTCGCCATGCAAGGGGAGCCAGACGGCGCATGACGGCTCATCTTTCCAAAACCCGCCGCGCCGGAAGTGATGCCGGCTTTACGCTCATCGAGATTCTGGTTGCGTTGGGCATTCTCGGTGTGGCCATGTTCATTCTCCTCGACACGCATTGGAACGCGCTCAATCTCTACGACCAGACCCAAACCGAGGTAAAGCAGCGGTCGCTCGCCGAACGGGCCATGGCCTTGGCTGAATTGGAAGTGCTCCAAGGCCGCCTGAATGGTGAAGAGGAGTTTGGCGAGCGCTATCCCGGCATGACCTACAACTGGCAAGCGGAGCTGTCCGGCGATGAGCAAGTGCCGCTCTACCGCGTGCTGGTCACCATTGCCGGGCCCGATGACGATGGCGAGGAATTCGAATTCTTTACGTTCAATCCATCGGGTTAATGCCATGAACGCGCGCGGATTCACGCTCCTGGAAGTGCTCATCGCTATCGCCATTCTGGCGCTCGTAGCGATGATTTGCTTTGCCAGCGTCAATACGGTGGTGAACTCGGTGGAGGCCGCGCGCGTGAGCGCCGCCGAAATGCGCCAGCGCCAATTCCTCCAACGCTACTTCGCCCGCAATTTCAGCGCCGCCTACTACGACCATAAAGAACTCGACCCCAATCAAGTGTTGCTGAGTCTCGGCCAACGCGAAGTATTGTTCGAGGGCGTCGACGACTCGGGCGGGGATGGGCCGATGGATGCGGTCACCTTTTGGTCGACCGCCGGGCCGACGGGCGGCATCGGGTTGCCTGGCGAAGTCAAGCAAGTCGTGATTGAAGCCGTGCGGGGCGAGGGTGAAGACGAGACCGATCCCGGCGCCGTCGCAGAACCTAGCGAAGAGGAAGACAGCAGCGGCCTGAAGCCCAATACCCTGCGCATCATCGAGACGGCATGGCTCTCCGGCGCGGGCGATGGCAGCGACCCGGGCAGCCTGGGAGCGGGCAGCGGCCTGCTCGACGCCGAGCCGGACGAAGGACAGTCCGGGGTGTGGGAGGTTCCCATCGAATCCTTCGACGTCGCCTACTACGACAGCCGCGATTGGATCGACGCATGGAACTGGCAAGAGCAACGCCGCATGTTGCCATGGGCCGTGCGCATCCGCATCAACTTCGCCAAGTCGGAAGCCCTGCGCGACTACGAGCGCGAACAGGGCATCGACCGCGGCGATCATCCTGACTTCGAGCAAGTCGTGTTGCTGCGCATGGGCGCCGGGACGCTGCTGACCCCCGAGGAATTGGCCGAGGTCACCATCAACGAGCAAGAGGGAGGCGAAAGTCCCTTCCCTTCCTTTCCGCTGCTGCAGGCCGAGCGCGATCTCGCTTATCCGCAAGCAACCGGCGCGCCTGGCGCGGATGGCCAGCAACTTGACGGCGCCTCGGAAGACACGCAGCCGGAAGGCAGCGAAAGCAGCCCAGAGGAACCGGGCGCCACACCTCCCAATGAAGACGCGCCGCAGCCGTTCGAGAGAGGCGAGGAACCTGCCGAAGAGTCGGACTTGGAGGACGATGCGTGATGAGCGCCCGCTTCGGCGAGAAGCGCCGCAAGGCCGGCGTCGCGCTCATGCTTGCGCTGCTCATCGTCGTATTGCTGACCGTGCTCGTGGTCGATTACGCCTACGAAGCACAAGTCGAGGCCACCTTCGCCACCAATCACATTGCCGAGTTTCAGGCCTATACCGCCGCGCGTTCCGCTGTCATGATAGGGCTCGGCATGCTCGACCAAGACCTTGTTTCAGAACAGCAATCGGGCGAACAAGTCGACACGTACTATGATGTTTGGGGGGAAGCGGCGCATCCCGTCCTGCTCATCGACGAGAATCTCCAGCCGAATCCCTACGTGTCCGAAATCAACGGCGCCATGATGTATGTCAGCATCAGCGATGAATACGGCAAGATCCCGTTGAATGCCTTGGTTTATCCCGACGAAACCTTTCAGGCGGATGAGTATCTGACGCGGGTGCTCGACCAGGCCTTCACCGCCCGCAATGTCGAGCAATTTCCCACGGGGGCCCTCATCGACTGGATCGATTCCAATCAAGAAGAAAGCAGCGAGGGCGCCGAGGCGCAGTTCTACAGCGCCCTCGAAAACGGCTACATGATTCAAGACCGCCCGATGGATGCCATCGAGGAAATGCTGCTCGTCGCAGGAATTGGACCCGACATCTTTTTCGGCGACCCCGAAGAGGATCAACTGCCCTTGAGCGAACTCTTTACCGTGCACGGGCATCCGGAAGGGCTCGTGAATGCAAACACCGCGCCGCGCGAAGTGTTGCAGGCCTACTTCTTCGCGTTGGAAAATGCCAGTGGCGGCGGGCAGGCC
>CAZLBS010000399.1:0-3048 GCA_964557505.1 uncultured Nitrospiraceae bacterium
GGCGAAAAGGGCTGTACCTTGCAGCTCGGCGACGCCGACCGCATCTGCGAACGCCTAAGGGTCCCTGTCGTATCGGATTTTCGGGCGCGCGATATGGCAGCGGGCGGGCAGGGCGCGCCGCTGGTCCCATTCGCGGATTGGCTTTTGGCACGCTGCCCAGCTCGCACCCCGCTTTGGCTCAACATCGGGGGCATCGCGAATGTCACTGTCGTTACGCCAGCACTCGGCGACGTCTGGGCCTTCGACACCGGGCCGGGCAATATGCCCATTGATGGCCTCATGGCTCAGTTGTTCGGCAAGCACTGCGACGACGGCGGCGCCACCGGAGCCGCGGGCCATGTCGACGAAGGCTTGTATCAGCGCTTGATGGCGCATCCCTTCTTTGAACAGGCGCCGCCGAAGTCATGCGGGCGGGAGCAGTTTGATGCGCCGGCATGGCTTGGAAGCGCGGCCGTGAATCTCGAAGCGGCAGACATCATTGCGACGGTTACCGCCGCATGCGCCGATTCCATCAGCAACGCGCTCCAGCGCTTCGTCTTGCCGCGTCATTACGTCGAACTTATGTATGTCAGTGGAGGCGGCTGGTACAATACTACGCTCGTGCAACGGCTTCGCCGGTCGCTTGAGCCCGTGCAGGTGATGAGCAGCGCCGCAATTGGAATTCCTCCCGAGGCGCGTGAAGCCGTGGCATTCGCCGTCCTCGGCCACGCGACTCTTGATGGGCGCCCGTCGAATTGTCCGAAAGCGACCGGCGCCCAGCGGGCAGTCCGCCTAGGCAAAATTTCGCTGCCCTAGTAGTCCCGCTTGTAAAGAATGCCGAGCGAGCTTTCCCCCGTAGCGCCCGTTTGCGCTTCGATCGACCAGATTGGATTAAGCTGAATTTCCGCGTCGAGATTGGTGCTGTCTTTCCCGACACCCTGCTCGACTTCCACGTAAATCTTCTCGGTCAGATATTTGCCAAGGGTCACCGACGTTTCTCCCGGCGCATCGCCCATTTGCAGATTGAAGCGGTCAAGGCCGGGGAGGCTGAGGTCTCCCGCGAAGAGGCGCGACCCACCGACGCTGCCACTCAACATGGCGGCCGCCCGCGCCACCTGCAGCGCCTGGATGGGCGTGATTTCATCCAACTCGCGGTCGAAGAGGATGCGCGCCAATATCTCGTCTTGCGGCAACGAGGGTTCCGAACTCAGCTCAATTTCGAGGGTGTCCATCGTGCCGAAGAGCCGCATGCGCGCCAGCACGTCGCGGGTCTGCGCTTCCGCCAGCATGTCCAGATACGGCGAGGGCGGCTGAGACCCGTCAAACGCAATGCTGCTCTCGTCCAACACGAAGCGGCGCCCGAGGAAGTCTAGCGTGCCCTGGCGAATGCGGAGGACGCCATCCAAGCGCGGGTCATCGGCGGAGCCCGACACGTCGAGATTGCCTTCCCATTCCGTCTCGAGGGCGGGTCCGCGCACATAGACCCGTCCTGGCAAGGCCACGCGAATGTCCAGCCCGACGACGGTGGGCGGGTCCGCATCGATCTCGGCGTCTTCCCCCGCCTCAGCTTCCGCATCCGCCGCACCGGCTTCTTCCACCTCGAGGCTGCGCAGGGTGCGGGGCGGAATCTGTGTCGGCACTTGATAAGTAAAAGGGCCTACCGTCAAGTCTCCCACGACATCGAGCCTAGCCAAATCGCCTTCAATGCTCGCGGTTCCGTCAAGCACGCCCGTCATGTCGTCGCGGTTCACCAACTGTGCGCGCTCGAGTTGCGCCGACAAGCTCATGGGCAGAAGCGTCAGGTCTGAGAAATCGATGCTGCCGTCCGCTGAAATGCGCCCGTCTTCCGGGCCGTATGCTTCGAACTGCTCAAGACGTCCCGACTGTCCTTCCGCCAATAGATTGACTTGCATGCGTTCGAGGATGGTGCCCGTGGCCAGATTCTCATAGCGGCCTTCCTCGAGCGTCACGGCGCCGTTCACCAACGGACGATCGATGCGCCCGCTGAATTGCAGGTCGCCATTCAACTGGCCTTCCGCATAGTGGTCCTCAAACGGGATGGCGGCGAGCACCTTCTCCAGATCGGCTTGCAGTTGCAATGCTCCGGAGATCGCGGCATCGGGTTCGAGCGTGTAGGCAAACGGCTGCAGCGAGAAGCCGACGGGCACGGCGGCATTGCCATCCACCGTGGCCGCGTCCGGCAGGCGTGCTTGAAGTTCCGCAGTGGCCCGCCCGTCCCCAATGCGCGCGCGTACATCCGCGAAGCCCCGCGCCCCTGTGCCCATGGGCTCCATACGGAATTCAGAGAGGGATGCGATGGCTTCAATTTGGGGTGCATCCGGCCGTCCATTCACGGCGACCTCGCCCGAGAGCGTTCCTTCCACGGGCGGCGCGTCGAAAACTTCGGTCATGTCCAGGGGCAGGGCATCCCATGCGAGGCGTAAACTGACCCGCTCCGCCGTCAGTTCACCCCCGCCGTCCACATATCCGCCGGCCAAGTCGAGCCGGAACGGGCTCACGGAGATATCGCCGCCGGCCATCGACGCTTCGAGCGTGTCTTGCAGTTGAATGGGATACTCCCCAATTTTGCCTGACAGCACGGTGATGCGCAGCGCGGGGACAGCGGGTTGCGCCTGTCCTTCAAGCGCAAGCTCCAAGGGCTCCCGGCCGTCAATTGCTCCCTGCGCCGTGAGGCCGAGCGTAAGCAATTCCATGCCGCCCCTTGCCTGCACTTCTGCAGCCGATATAGTTACCCGCGGCACGGCTATTTCTTCGAGCGATGCCTGGGCATCAAGCTCCAAGGCGCCCAGCGGATCACGCACATTGGCGTCAATGGCAGCGCGCTTCGCTTCCGCCCACGGCGTTTGCACTTCCGACGCTTCCAGGTCCGCACGGGCGAAGGCCGCTTCGCCCATGGTATCGATGGCGGCTTGCCCTTCGATGCGGCCGCCAAGTTCCAAACCGGACAGGGCGCCCAGATACGTTAAGTCCGTCAGTCCCAGGTTCAGGGCTGCCCGCACCGCCAAGGGTTCAAGAGCGACCCGGCCATCGCCATCAACACTGTTCGGG
>CAZLBS010000399.1:3058-4153 GCA_964557505.1 uncultured Nitrospiraceae bacterium
CGGCGCAGCAGGTCGTAGGGGATCGGCAGTTCTGCGCGCAGCGCGAGCGATTCCACCCGGACCGCCCCGGTTTCGAAGGCGCCTGAGGCGGCAAGCGTGGCCTCTCGGCCGGCTTTCGCCGCGCGCACGTCGATCTCGGCGTTCGGTTCGGTCATCAAGTTCTTGGCTGAAATGTCTGCGCGCACCGTTTCAAAGCTCATTCCAGCCGCGCGGGCCCCATCCCATGTGAGCGTGATGACGGTATTCAGATCATCCGATGGCCCCCCAATGTCCGCGGTCAGTTGCACGGCCCCGGCCAAATCTTGACCCAGCGCGGCGCCGGCCGGGGCCAAGTCCGGCGCCTCCAGCGATGCCTCGCCCCGCGTTTCACCCGTAATCCAATCATGCACGGCCGTGGCCGTTGCTGTGAGGCCCGGGGCGTCCAGTTGAAATGTCTCGAGCGCTATGGTGTCGCCATGGTTGCGTCCGGCAAGCGAGGCCTCGAAGCCCGGCTCGAGGAGTGCGTTGGCCGGAGCAGGGAGGCCGGAAAGATTCGCCCCGCGCACCTCGATGTTGCCATCCACGGTGGGCCACGGTTCGGCCGATACCACGGCGGCATTGGCATAAACTTCTCCAGCGGCCTGGAGGCCGGCCAAAGCCGCCAGAGGCGCAAGGTTGGTGATTTGCGCTTGGACATCGAGCGACCCGGTGCGCGCGTACGCATCGCTTTCGCCTGTGGCGGAGAGCGCCGCGGCCGGACTCTCCAAGTGCAATTCCGTAAGCGTCACGGTGTAGAGCGAATTCGCGGAGGCGTCGAGCCGGAAGGTAACGGGCATGGGCTCGAAGCCTTCGGCGCGTACCTCTTGAGCATTGGCGTTCAAGGTGATGCGCGCATCTGCCAGGGGATCATCGAACCAGGCGGTCCGCGCAGTCACGTCGGCACGCAGCGCTCCTGCTTGGGCCTGCGCTGCCACAAGCCGCTCACCGCTTAGGCTGGCTGTAACTTCAATGCCGCTCGCACCGCTGCCGCTGCCCGTTGCGTTCAGCGTAATGGCGCCGCCCAGCGGAACTTGCGCTAGGGGTTCGAATACGCTCGCGTCGTCGATTCGTGCCTGT
>CAZLBS010000400.1:0-4150 GCA_964557505.1 uncultured Nitrospiraceae bacterium
AAACGCGGCGAAAGCGCCGCGCCCGTGGCTGGTGGTGCGGCGGCGCTGCGCCGTGCCCGCGCCAAGCATGACGACCTGGTGCGGGCGATTGAGGAACGGAGCATGCATGCGCGCCTCGATCCTGCCCTGACGCTCGCCGCCCGGGCCGGGGGATATGATGGCGCTGAGGGCGTCTTTCATGACGAACTCGACCGCTACTTGCTGTGCGGCGCCTTCGACGAAGCGGCTACCCTCATTGCAACCGCGAACCGGCTGCTCGCCTCTCCACACAATCTGGTGCCGTTCACCACAGGCGCGGCGCTCAGGCGCGCGGTGGGCGATTAAGCCTAGCCCCCAAATAGTGATGTAGGTCTCTGGCTGAAGAATGGAGCGCTACGGGCCCGCCCCATTGCCAAGGGCGCCTGACTCAGCAAATTCTTCCCGCAAGGCATCGAAGCGCTGCAGGAAGAGCGCGCGTTGTTCTTCCGTGAGTTCCGCCGCGATCTCATCGCGCAAGTCGTGCAGCACACCGGTCACGCGCGGCTGCACCTCCTCCCGCAAGTCGAACAATGTGGCCATATGACGGTCGACAATGCCCGTGATCGATTGCTGTTGTTCGTCGCTTAAGTTCAGCCGCTGGTCGAGGCGGGTCACTATGCGGTCAGGCAGGGTGTCCAAATTGCGGATGTTGTAGACGACGCGTTCCCAGATAATGAAGCCGGTGCCCACGACGCCGACAAAGATGCCCGACAGAAAGATGATGCTGGCGAGAATGACGGTCACGCCGATGCGTCGGCGCTTCCCAGGCAGGCCATGGCTGCGCCGGGCCTCCGTGCTGCTCTTGGATGCCACCAGTTAGAGTCCTGCCCCCAACATCGTGGAGAAATGGAACAAGCCGGTCATGGGTTCGAGCGAGCGGTCAATCAGGGAGGCGCCGAGCGACACGGCAATGGCCGCGGCACAGGCCGAGAGAGCGGCCGCCCACGCCAGCGGGCGTTCATAGTTCCGTTCGGCGTCTGCGATTTCGTCCAATACCGCGCCGCGCACGTCAATCGAATCGATATCGATGGCTGCCGCCCTCATGTGGCGGGCGAGGCGCGCCTTCTGTTCGAATTGGGTCAAGGGGTCATGCATCGTTGGGTTCCTCGATCTGGCCTTCGGCCAGCATGGCGCGCAGCTTCTTCCGTGCCCGGTGTGCCCGCACCTTGACCAGGGTATGGCTCCAGCCCATCCGCGACGCAATTTCCTTCATGTCGCAGCCTTCCAGGTAGTGCAAGGTTAACACGAGGCGGTCTTCAGGGCCGAGCGCTTCCAAGACGTGATAGACATATTCTTCGGCTTCGCCGGGCGCAGCGACGCCGCCGCCTCGCCGGCGCGCGGCGCGGGCTTCAGTTTCGAGAGCATCGCGCCGTTCGCGTTCCCGGCGTTCCCGCCGCCAGTACCGGTAGCCGGTCCGAGTGGCGATGACGCGAAGCCAGTGCAGAAACGGAGCATCCGCACGGTAATTGGGCAGACTGAAGTAAGCCTGCACAAACACCTCCTGAGTCAGTTCTTCGATGGCGTCGTGGTCGCGCGTAAAGCGCGTCATTTGCCGGGCGACAAGGTGTTGGTAGCGGCCCACGAGCCGGGCATAGGCCGTCTCGTCCCCCGCGATGCTGCGTTTCACATCCTCGAGGTCGGCGGCTTCGTGGCCCGTACAGCCCTCATCCACCGTGCCGCTCATCGCGGACGCCCACCGTTCGCCGTCTCCCAGTGCCTGTGCCGATGCGCTGCCATTCATTCAGCATGCTTCCCATGTGCTTGCCGCCGCAAACCGGCGGCGCGGCTTTACTTAGGAAGTGCTGCAAGCGCCCGCGCTGGTTACAGGATCAGGCGGCAAGCGCTTCCGCGCTATCCCTGAGCGCCAGGTTCGCCCCGTGGGCGGCGCTTGGCCTCGATGCGCGCGGCATGCGCCTCCGGACGGTACAAGGTGCCCATCAGCCAATCCGTTATCGGAAAGGTGACATTGAAGTTGTAGTTGGTCATGAGCTTCTTGTTGTGGTGATTGCGGTGGAGCGTCTGCAGCCAGGCTACGAATGGCTGACGGGAGATCCACCAGTGCGCGGGCAGATGGTAAATCAGGTGCAGCCATTCATAGAGAATGAAGTAGAAGAACACAATGACCATGAACAGCAGCGCGACATTGGGCGTCAGGAAATACCACGACAACACGAGCACTGGAACCGTGGGAAGAAAGACCGCGAAGATGCCCCAAATGGGGAACAGCACATAAAACCATTCCCGGTGGGTCGCCGAGCGCATGCTGTCTTCCTGGAAATATTCATGGTGAGACAGCGTGTGGCGGTCGAAGGCCATGTACATCCAGTCCGTCTTGTGATGGAGCGGCCCCTTGTGTACAAGCCATTCCATGAAGTTGGCGAACATGAAGCCAAATGGCAAGGCCAGCCATTCGTACCAATGCACGTCGTCCAACAGCACGAAACAGGTTGCGATGCCGGTCCAGGCGAATAGATTGGGGAAGAGGAAATGCAGATACCCGTTGTACCATTTGGGGAACTTGTGCCGCATTGCTTCCCGGCGCGATTCAATTGTCGGCGTAATTGCGTCGCTGTTCATTTACATGCTCCCTCCAATTTCTGGATCACCCTCGCTCGATCCAATCTCTTAGACGCGTTCTAAGGTTCATAAGGTTTCGAGTTTCAGGAGCCCGATTGCGACACCGCGCGGCGCTGCAGCCTTCGGTGCAAGGCAGCGGAAAGGAGAGCGGCTGCATAAGCTGCCGCCGCGATGCAGATGATGACCGGGCCAGGCGGCCAGTCGAGGGGGTAACTGGCGACGAGGCCGCTCGTCATGAACACGGCGCATAAGGCTACCGCGCCCGCCATGGCCCAACCATAGGAAGGGGCGAAACGCGTGGCAATGGCGGCTGGCAGCGTCAGCAGCGCAATGACCAAAACAATGCCCACCATCATGGCCACCATGACCGTCGTGAGAGCAACGAGGATGAGCAGCATGTATCGCAGCGTCTGAACGGGGACGTTGCGCAACGCCGCGAACTGGGGGTCGAAGGACATTCCAAGCAACTCGGAATACCGCCAAATGACCACGCCCAGGATGACCGCGTCCAACAGCGCAACCAGTGCCAGCTCTCGTCCGGAGACCAGCAGGATGCTGCCGAAGAGATATGACATCAAGTCTTGGCTGTAGCCCGGCGTGTTGTAAATGAACAAAACGCCAATGGCCATGCCGCTGGCCCATACCGCACCAATGATGGTGTCGGAACGCTCCTTCGCCGCATCTTCGACGTATCCAATGGCCAGCGCGGCCAAGATGGCGACGGCAAACGCCCCGGCCAGGGGCGGCAGCCAGTCGATGCCGAGATAGGCCCGCAAAAAATGGACGGCGCCGATTCCCGCTAGAACGGCGTGCGCCACGGCCCCGGCCACATACGATATGCGTTGGGTCACCACGTAAGCGCCCATGACGCCGCAGCACACACTGGCCAGCAGGCTCATGACCAAGGCGCCGCGCAACACTGGCGACGTCAGGGCGGAGACCAGCAGGTCAATCATGTGCCGGGCCCGGAGTGGCGGCGTGCCGCGGAAAGTCGATGCCCAGCAAGTGACGCAGCAGATGCTCATCGACGCGGTCCGTCACCGGATGCCGGTGCACCGTGCGTTTTACGCAATAGACTTCGCCCAAGAAACGCTCTAGGACGAACGCACTATGCGTGACGAGCAGGATGGCGAGTTGGCCTCGAAGGCCCTCTAGTGTGTTGAGCAGCGCCTCGCTATGCTGCGCGTCGATGTTCGCGGTGGGCTCGTCGAGCAAGAGCAACTCCGGCTGCGTCGCAAGAGCCCTTGCGAGCAAGACACGCCGCCGCTCGCCTCCGGAAAGATTGCCGAACCAGCGCTGGCCAAGGGGTTCCAGCCCGCAGAGCTTCAAGCTTTCTGCCGCGCAGGCCCCTCGATGCGGTCCGCCGCGAGGGCCCAGACAGCCCATGCGCACCACATCCAGCACGCGCATGGGAAAGCTGCTGTCAAAGGACAGGTCCTGAGGAACATAGCCGATGCGGCTGCGCGCCTTTTTCGGCTCTTCGCCAAAGACGCGAATCGATCCGCGGGCGGGTTCTTCAAGTCCCAGGATAAGCTTGAGCAGGGTGGTCTTGCCG
>CAZLBS010000401.1:0-4126 GCA_964557505.1 uncultured Nitrospiraceae bacterium
GTCGGCCCGCAAGAGCGCGGCGTGCCCGACTTGGCCGAGCGCACGGAGCGTGGTGCTTAACGGCCCACCGAATCGCAAAGCGCTGTGCAAACGAAAGCGGCGGAAACTCGAAGCGAGTTTCCGCCGCTGATGTTTAAGGGCAAACCGGCGTGGGCGTGCGGCCCCCTATTTGGCCAACCCAAGCGCCCGATTGATGACTAACTGGACATCGGTTGCATTCAGTTCCGCATCTCCATTGACGTCGGCACTCTTGGTTAGGGATGCGTCGATTCCAAGAACGGCATTGATGACCGCCTGAATGTCGATGGCGTCCGTTTTCCCATCGCCATTCACATCGCCGGCGGCGAGGCTTTCGGCCCCGGCGCCTTCGCTTGCTTCACCATCTGGCGGCCCGATGGTAATGGGATTGGATACGACGGGCTCACCTCGGAAGCCGGCGCCATTCAGCGGCGTCACCACGCAGAACCATTCCTCCCCTTCCCGCGTCGCGAAGCTGTTCACCGTAAATTCATTGAACAGCGCATTCACGAACGAGCCGTTCCGGTACCAGATGATCTCGATGCCGCCGGCCGGAAAGATGGGATTGCCCTGTCCGTCGACGGGGAAGGAGATATCGACGTCGAGGCGGCACGAAGAGCCAAACTGGGCTGCGTTTTGGCAAGTGCTTGCGACAACTTCGACGTCGTTGATGACGGCGAGCGTCTGGACAGGGCCCACGAAAAACCGCACAAGTTGCGAGGCGACATTCTCGCAATTCGCCGCACAGCCGGGTCCAGGTTCAACCCCATCAGGCAAGGCGCAAGCCGTAACAATGGCGTCATAGAAGCCCGTGACATTGGGCACAGCCGGCGTCCAGGAAAACGCGCCCGTGACGGGGTCGATGACGGCATCGTCGAAATTGGCCAGCTCTTCTCCGGGAATCAAGCCAGAAACGAATTCCACGTCGTAGCAAACCGCGCCGCCGTCCGCTGCTTGCGCAGAGGCCGTAAAGGTGATTTCTTCCCCTTCATTGCCCCGCTGAATCGGGATGGGATCGAGGCTGAGAGCGGGCGGCGCCGTGAACGTGGAGAGCTTCGAAGTCAGCAGCGTGCGTCCGCTGGAATCGTCCGGGTCGAGCGGCACGCCGTTCCCGTCGCTAATCCCAACGATTGCCCCTTGTCCGTTCACTGTGAGGTAGGTGATGCGGATTTGCCCATTGTAAAAAAGTTCCACCTGCACATTGTTTCCAATAGGCGGAAAGCTCGATCTCATCGGCACTTCTTGAAAGGTGATGACGAACTTTTCATCGGTCACTTTGCCCCAAACGCGCCCTTCAGTTTGCGGGCTCAAATTCGAGAACAAGAAGGCAATGCGTGGAATCTCGAAGTGGTTTTGGTAAGAAGGCAGATCGAGCGTGCTTTCGCTAGAGAAAATCGTGCCCTTTTCGATGCCTTCCGCCTCGGCGCCGTCGAAAGCCAGATAGCCGTTCGGGCTTACGATGACTTCCTGGTAGAACCGCCCGAAGAAGAGGAATGGCGTGGGCAGCGTAAACACCGCGAGTTGGTCGAGGCGGCTGTCAAAGAAGGCGTCGTTGAAGAAGAATTCTTCCAGCGGATTGATGGGGTCATCGAATGGCACCACGACAGAATCGCGTATTGGAATCTCGAAAGCGCCTTCATCGGACTCTGGAAACACCGGTTCCGTCAGCTGCGAGTAGGTGACGTCGTAGCTGAAGTAGTCCATGATTTCGTCCGGCGGCTCGAAGCCGCTCTCGGCGAGTATGCGTATGTCGAATTGAGGCGTGTAGACCAATTGCGTAAACGGCAATAGGCTAATGTCGTCATCGCCAAATATGCCCGGCGCGCCGATGGTCGAGCCAAAGAACTCTTGCGATAGATGGTCGGTCGTATCGGGAGCCGGCGGGCCGCCCGGCGGCGGGAAGACATTGGTGGTGTTGGCAATCGTACGGGCGAAATCGGCATTGGCCGCCGCATCGGAGAGCGAGGAGAAAATGCTGTAGTAATACTCTGTCCCCGGCATTACCTCGTCATCGTCGACGAAACGTTGGTCGTCGAAGTCGGCTTCGAAAATCTTGTCGCCCTCAAGTGGCGACAAGGGGAAGCCGTCTTCCGCCCGCACGATGATGAAGTTGTTGAGCCGCGTGTTGACCTCCGTGGCATCCCACGTCAGGACAACTGAATTGGTGTCGGGATCGGGCAGGGCCCGCAGATGCCGAAGCGTGCGAAACTCGCGCCGGTCCGAATCAGGCAGGAGGGCGGCTTCGTCGCAGTTGAGCGGCCTGGTATTGAGGAGCCATGGCGTGATTTGCGGCAAAAAGGCCGGGAGGGAAGCCCAGCCGTTGACCGTCTCCCCTGTGCCGACCAAAGCGCACAAGTCTTGCAGGCTGCCGAACCGTCCGGACGTAAGATTGCCGACGATGAGCGGCTCGCCATCGCGGATTACGTAAAGCGCCGAGCCCGACGAACCGCCCTGACCTGTGCCGAACGTATTCGCGGTACGAATCTGTTCTTCATTAATGATGATGCCCGCGTCGCCGTAATTGACCGGGGTTTCCTGGCCGGTCTGCGTGATAAATCCTTCGACGTACTTTTTGGGGTCGCCAGCAGGATGGCTCACATTCAAGAAGGGCTCGCCAGGCTCAGGAAGCTCGCGCGTCCAACCCGCGAAGAACCGCCCATCATAGCCATTCGTGATGGTGGCCAGGCGCAATAGCGCTCCGTCAAGAATAAAGTCGCGTTCCACCATGCATTCAATGGGGTCGCGCGGGAGGATTTGCGGCGGACCGACGGGGAAGACAGGGAAGCACTGCTCGATAATCTGTTCGATGACTTCGACCGGCTCAAGCTGTTCGAGCGGGTCCTCTTCCGGATCCGGGTCCGGGTCGTCCTGCTTGGGCAAGCGCTCGCCGCCCGACTTGGCGGGATTCGCTTCCTCCTCCATGTCTTCTTCGTCGTCCATAGGCACGACGGGTTCAAACTCGGGGCATTCGCTGGGCACGTACTCTTCAAGGAGGAAGGTCTCAAGCTCTTCGAACGAAAGAAACCCTAAGGTAACGAGCAGGTCTTCCGGCGTTCCGCAGGCGTTCACGCCAATCAACTTCGAGCGCAGGTCGCACACATCCTCGACCCCGGGAATACACACGTCGAACTGAAAGTCCCAGAGGACTTCGCTCGCCTCGGCGACTTGCTCCGCCGTCACGCCCGCTTGGTAGTCGAAGCAGTGATTGGCGGACGACAGCAAGGGCTCAACGTCCGCGAATACCGGCCCGCCGTCCTGTACAGCCTGTACGATCGCTTCTTGTGTTTCGAAGCTATTGATGAGGGCTGCCGAGCAAAGGCCTGCGAGACCGGTGATCGGGTTGATAATGAGCACTTGCGCGGCGCCGCTGGCGAGCTGCGTGATGACATTATCTTCCCCTGGCTCTTCGCAATTGACGTTCACGCGGCAGTCGAGTGGGTCTGGCAGCGACTGCTTGAGACGTTGCGCGGGCATGCTCGCCAGTGAACGGAAGTGGTGGGTCAGCATGGTAACAGCGACGATGGGCGGGTTCGGCTCGAGCGTGCGGACCGCGAGGATTACTTCATCGTTGAATACCGTTGGCAGCCACACGCCGCCAAACACATCGTCCGCACGTGTGAAGGGGCCTTGCGATTCGCCGCTGCGCGGATTGATTTGCCACAATTCCTCGCCTTCGCGAAGTTGATGCAATTCAATCTTTACGCGAAGGCCGTGCGCATCTTCTGATTTTACCGAGAAACTGTGCACATCGAAGCCGCCAACCTTTTGGACAGGCCCATACACATTGCTGCCCACGATGTTCACCGGCAAGCCCGTCCCGATGAGCGGCAAGCCATAGTCGTTTTCGGTCGGAAAGGTATGATTCAAGCCCTGATAGGCATTGAAGGCGTGGCTGCGCGACGTCTGCTTCACAATGGTGTCCGCAGTGGCTTTCGTCAGCGGAAAGAGGGCCTTGTGCACAGACTTGCCCGTTGCCGGCGGCACGTACAGTCCGCTGAGGCTTGTAATGTTCTGGGCGAAAGCACTTGCCGCTACAATGACGGCGAGGACGGCTGCTACGGCACGCATGGGTGTTTATCTCCTTAGGGCCGTTCACGTTGCAGTTATG
>CAZLBS010000402.1:0-4108 GCA_964557505.1 uncultured Nitrospiraceae bacterium
CGGTCCGGACTGCGTGCGCAACGGGATGGCCTGCACTTCGATGCCCGCGGCCTGGGCTAGCCGTGCCTCCTGCTCAGCAGAGCGGCGCGTTTCGTTGCCATCGGAAAGCAGCACGATTCGCTTCATGTGGCCCTCGGGAAACGCGGCCAACGCGAGCCGAATGGCTGCCGCCAAGTCCGTGCCCGCTCCGCCGCTGTAGGACTGTATGCCGCTTTCCGCCAACACCGGCTTTGGAGACAATTCGATGCTGGCACGCTCGCCAAACACAATAAGCCCGGCCTCGTCTTGCGGCGTCATGTAGGTCTCGGCGGCTTCATAAATGCGGGCGAGCGCATCTTCCCGCACGGCAAGCGGGATGCTGTCCGACTGGTCAAGCAGGAAGAAAACCGACAGCTTGTTCGACTCGCGCACCATTTCTGTGCCGGCGAGCGCGCCGATGAGACAGAGCAGAATCACCACACGCAGGCCGATCGCGATGCTTCGGCGTACCGGCCCAAGCGATGTGACCCCCGAGCCCAGCCAGACGGCGTAGGCGACGAGAGGCAGAAGGGCGAGCGCCCAGGGAAATGCGAACTGCGGCCAGATCATGGAGCAAGGCCAAGCCGCTCACCGCGGCCGCTGCCGGTATTCGCAAAGAACATGAAGATGGCCAGACCCGCCTGCGCTGGGCCGAGGCCCCTTAGGACGCCCCGCCCGCGGCCGCCGCAGGCTCTTCCTGGGCTTCCATCAAGCCGAAGTAATTGCGAACACTTTCGCGTGCCCCCGGAGGAATCCCTTCTTGCGATAAGGCCTGTTCGGCTTCGCCCTGCAATTGCAGCAGCGCGCCTTCCAAGCGTTGCACGCGCGCAGCCGCGCCGGCGGCATCGGGCGCGGCTTCTTCTTCGGCGCCCAACAGGAGTTGCCCTGGCGTCATCATTCCGGACACAAACTCGGGCGTCAATTCCACGTCATCGCGGGTAAGCTCGTTGATCCGGGCGCCGGCCGACAGGTCCACTTGGCTCCCGATGCCCATGCCGAGATTTCCGTTCTTGGAGTCAGCCCAAAGTTGGCCTGCGCCCTTCAAGTCGCCCATGCCCGCGTTCTGGCACATGCCATTGGCGCATTGGCCCATCTTGGCGTAGGCCAACTCCATCTTGTCCAATTGCTTCAGCATGCGCTCAATCTCTTTGAGGCGCGCCGCCGATAGCTGACCGCTCGCCAATGCCTGCTTCAATTGCTCGCCGTTCATGCCCTTGCATTGTCCCAGCGATTTCGCGAACTCGGCCATTTCCTTGCCCAATTCCGACTCTACGCCGAGTGCTTCTGAAAGCTCGGCAAGGTCATGTTGCAGGGCTTGGAGGCTCGCGGCATTCATTTCGCCTGCCTCAATCTTCTTGCCAAGCTCGCTTACGGCATTGGCCGCATCGGTGAAGTTGTTGTTCTCGAGCGCCTTGGCACGCTGGCGCGTCTCCTCGCTCGAGGGCATCGAGTCAGCGCGTTTCGGCTGAACCCCCGCCCCCCGAATCTTCCGGGCCTCTTCACGCATCTTTTCAGCGAGGTCCATCATTTCCGATACGGCCTCGCGCTCGTCCATCCGGCCGGCTTCAAGCTCCTCGGCCATCTTTTTGAGTTCGCCTTCGAGCGCATCCAGCGTGCCGGGTTCGCCCAAATCAAGCTCAGCGAGCGGCGGCAACAGTTCGCGGATCCGTTCGGCCTGCTCGGTGCGGCGCGCCTCTTCGGCCTTTGCCTCGGCTTGGCGCGCGCGGTAATTCAACAAGTCGAACTCGGGCAGAAAGAGATAAGCGATGCACAGAGCAAGCACGGCTCCCGCGGCAGTGCGCCACATCCAGGCTGGTAGCGCTCCTTGCTTGCCCACGAGCGGAAAGCCGCGCGCAGGTTCGATGCGTTCGGCGTGTTGACGGGCATCCTCCCGCAACGCTTCCGCAAAGGGCGATGGGTCCGCCTCGAATTCGAGGGCGCTGATGAGGCGCTCCCGCAGCGCGAATCGCTCATCCGCCGCCAATGCCGCCTCTTCATGCGATGGATACCGCAGCAACCCGGCGGCTCCGCCGGCAAGCGTCCCAAATGCAACCAGCAGCAAGACAGGCACGAGTGGCGAACCAAGTGCCGGGAAAAGGCTCATCGCCACCAGCACAACAAAGGCCGCGCAGCAACCGCCCAGCAGTCCGCGGGCAGCACCGTTCACTACCCGTTGCGCGGCGAGGCGGCGGCGGACGCGTTCGACTTTAAGGCGCACAAAATCCATACCCGCATAATCCTTATGGCTTATGATGCTGTCTGAAACGAGGCTTCGCGCCTCGGCAGTATAAAAGCAATAGGGGCTGTGCACAAGCCTTCGCGCGGGGGCAGCCTCAACCGGCCGTACGGCTTTGGACGGCTCGTCCGCAGAGGCGACTGCGCCTGCTAACTCTTGTTGCGAGTAAGGTTTCTGCAGAAAGGCGTCCATGCCGCCCCCTTCCAAGCGCGCCGCGATGTCATGTTCGGCGTATCCGCTCGCGAGAACGACGGGCATCTCGGGCTTAATTTCCCGTATGGCGGCCAACGTCTCGCGCCCATCCATCGAGGGCATGGTGAAGTCGAGCAGCACGCAGCTCAACTCGTCTTTGTATTCCGCGAATTGCCGCACGGCTTCTTGGCCATCGGCCGCTAGGACGACGGCATAGCCCTGCCGTTCGAGCAATCGGCGCGCAACCCCACGCACCGCGAGGTCGTCATCAACGACCAGAATCAGCCCGCTCGCCGCGGGGGCTTCGATGACTTCCTCCGGGGGCTCGGGAAGCATGGGCCCTTCTGCCGGCGGGAAATAGACACGGAAGCGGGTCCCCTAGCCCGGACCGCTTTCAATCTCGATGGCCCCGCCGTGCCCCCGCACGATGCCCAAGACCGCCGCGAGGCCAAGCCCCCGGCCCGTGAACTTCGTGGTGAAAAATGGATCGAAGATGCGCTGCAAGGTTTCGGCATCCATTCCAACGCCCGTATCCTGCACTTCGAGAAAGATGTACACGCCTTCGGGCAAGGGCTCCGGAAACCAGCACCGCTGGAACACCTGCTGCGTGCAATGGCGTGTGCCCGTATGAATGGCAATCAGGCCGGCCTCCTCCCCGATCGCGTCCGAAGCATTCGTAATCAAGTTCATGACAATTTGGCGGAACTGCGTGACATCCGCGTCGATCGCTGGAAGCGATTCATCGAGATGGAAGGCAATGCCGGCCTTCTTCGTGATGGACGCCTGCATGAGGTGCACCATGTCGGTAATCACCTCGTTGACCTTGATGCGCTCGACAAGGAACGAACCCTTGCCGCTGTAGGCCAGCATTTGGCGCGACAAATCGCCCGCGCGGCGCGCCGCGTTCAGGATGTCGTTGGCGCTGTCCCGCATCGCGCCCTCGCCGGTCAGATCCTCGAGCAGCAGCTCGGCGTTTCCAATGATGCCCATCAGCAAGTTGTTGAAGTCGTGGGCAACGCCGCCGGCAAGCACCCCGAGGCTTTCGAGCTTTTGGGTCTGCTGCATTTGCGCCTCAAGGCGGATGCGCTCCCGTTCGGCGAGCGTGCGTTCGGTCACATCGCGGATGAGGCACAGCACTTCTTCGGGCCCGCTCGGTACGACGCGCCCTTCCGCATGGCGCACGCCATCAGACGTGGGCCATTCGTACTCCAAGGTTTGCACCGTCCGGGTGCGCTGCGCCTCGCGCGCCGCTTCGATGTGCCGCGCGGCGACCTCCGGCTTCAGCCCGAAGTCGCCCAGGTTGTAGCTGGAAAGCTTTTCGCCTTGAAGGCGTGCCCGGTAGCCCGCTGGGGCGCTGTAGTCAAGGACGCGCCCTTCCATGTCGTGGCGGATGATGAGATCGGGCACCGCAGCCACGATGGCGCGGTTGCGTTCCTCGCTTTGGCGCAACGCGCGCTCAGCACGCTTTCGGTCCGTCACGTCCTGCATGACGGAGCGCATGCCGGATATGGCTCCATTCACATCACGCACGAGTTCATCCTCAATCGTGACGTCGATCCGGCGGCCACTGCGCGTAACGTAGGTTCGCTCGAAGCGGCGAAGCGTGCGCTCGCCGGAAAGCTTATCCAAGGTCGCGCGCTCTGCTTCATCGCTCTGTTCGGG
>CAZLBS010000403.1:0-4105 GCA_964557505.1 uncultured Nitrospiraceae bacterium
GGCAGGCAGTACCGCTAGCGCGGCTTAGTCCGGCAAGTAGTAGGGGTTGTATGCTCCTTGTTCGGCGAAGCCGCCGAGTTCGGGGCGCATGCCGCTGAAGCGCGGGTAGCTTTCGAAGATGTCCCCGGAGCCGAGCACGCGCGGGTCGCCTTGGGCCTTGAGGCGCTGTTGAAGTTCGGCTTGCAGTTTTTCCAGCGCCTCCTGGTGCTCGGGCTTGTCGGCGAGGTTGCGCATGCAGGCCGGATCCTCGTTGACAAGGTAAAGCTCGTGTTCCGGCCGCTTGCCGACGGACGCCTCGTACAACGCGGGAAAGGCGTGGCGGCGTTCGATGATTTCGTCTTTCGATGGCGACGCGTCGATGTCGGCAAAGAGAGGCGGGTCGCCCGCGGGCCAGCGATCCGGCTTGACGTTCCAGATGTAGAGATACGCATCACTGCGAATGGCGCGCGCAGGATAGCCCCAATTGTCATAGCGTGCATGCGTATGCCGCTCGCGCCCGGTCAATACGTAGTCGCGGTGCGGCGCGGATGCGTCCTTCAAATGCGGCATGAGGCTGCGCCCGGTCATGCCCTCAAGCGGCCCGAGCCCGGCGGCTTCCAAAAACGTTGGCCCAAAATCAATGAAGCTGACGAGCGCATCGCTCCGCCGTCCTGGCTCAATGACGCCTGGCCAGCGCATGGCGAGCGGCACGTGCGTGCCGAATTCGTAGAGGTTCGCCTTTGCGCGCGGGAACGGCATGCCGTTGTCGCTCGTCACCACGACCAGCGTGTTGTCGAGTTCGCCGATGGCTTCCAGTTGCGCCAGCATTTGGCCCAGGACCGCGTCGAAATGTTCGACTTCGACGTAGTAATCGAGGATGTCGCTGCGCACTTTCGGCGTGTCGGGCAGGAACGGCGGCGCCTCGCAGTTGTCCGGATTTTTCCCGAGACGAATGCCTGAGCCTTCCTCATAACGGCGGTGCGGCTCCTTGGAGCCATACCAGAAGCAGAACGGTGCGCTGTCAGGCCGGGCGCTCAGGAAGCGCTCGAAGCCGCCGGCATAATCGATGTCGGCGTAGCCGCTGATTTCGGGGCGGCCCGAGCGCGCATGGTATTCCGTGCCCGCCGGGTTGCGCTCCCAGCCGCCGCCGCGGTAGTTGCCGGGGCTCCAGCCTTTGCCGACAAAGCCCACGTGATAGCCATCGTCCTCGAGCGCGTCGGTCCACACGGGAAACTTTGAAGGGAAGAGGCTGCCATGCGTGCCCGCTTCCTCGATTTGCCAGATGTTGCGGCCCGTCAGTGTGGCCGCGCGGTTGGGCGAGCATTGCGGCGCGGCCGTGAAGCCATTGGCGAAAAGGCAGCCCTCGCGTGCGATACGGTCGAAGTTGGGCGTATGCACTTCTTTCGCCCCATAAATAGATGCATGCGGCCACGACCAGTCATCGGCGATCGCGAACAAAATGTTGGGCCGCCTGACCGCACGTGCCGGTGATGCCGCCATGAAAGATGCAGCCGCTGCCGCCGCGGCGCCCTGCAAAAATCCCCGGCGCGATGCCGCCAGTGCTTGTGAATCCCGCTGGCACATGAATACCCCTCCCTCAGTCGTCATGCCTGCCAGGCGAATGCTGTATGTTGCACGGCGTCAGAGTCAAGATATGGGATAAAGGGGCGCTATATGTCACAGAGAGCGCCTCTAAAAGGTGCGTGTGATTGCACTGCAGGATACCCCTGCTCAGCGCATACGCGTTTCTAGTGGAACTATTTCATTTCGTACTGGTCGGCGGTGAGTCCCCGCTCGGTCCAATACGCGTCATCGTGGAAGGCGAAGGGAGTGACCTCAAACTCACCTACGATGTCGACCGCCGTGCCCTCTTCCGGGATAGCCTCTTCCAAGCCGGTGAGCCAATAGACGGCGTTGACCATAAGGCGGCGGAAGTCTTCATCGAGGAAGTCGGCTGAGCCGCCCATCGTGGTGGTGAAAGCCGCACCCTTCTCGCCGTCCGGCAGTTGATACGAGCGCGTCCATGCGATGGGCATCATGGGGTCGTTCTTCTTGGGCGCCAGTTCGGTGTCGCTTTCGCGCATGCCGTAGAAGAGATCAGTCTCGTCGAATTCGCCGGCGCGCCGCACCACCTCGCCCATCACCAGTGGCACTTCATCATGACGAAAGCGGCGAATGCCGTAGACATCGGTCGGTCCCCAGATGGCGCCGTCGTCGATGCCGCGCAGGATGGGATGATCCGCCTGGCCCTCGGCGATGCGTCCGCGCGTGCTCTCGTGCTTGTGGATGCCGTGATGGTTGATCCATTTCTCGCCCAGCACAAGCTTGCCGAAGCCATCGCGCCACGCCCCGCGATCGCGGTAGCCGTTGCTGTAGTGGACCCACTTCGAGTCCTCAGGAAAATTGAAGGCATGCGTCGACGTGCGAATGCCAAGCACAGGCTTGCCCGCCTTGAGATAGCGGTCGATGGCCTCCATCTGCGCGTCGGGCAGGGCACGAAAGCGCGTGAAGATGATCATCAAGTCGGCATCGTCGAGTGCCTCCAGACCGGGGATGTTCTTGCCGTAGTTCGGATCGATGATGCCCGTATCGGGATTGATGGCGAAGAGCACCGTGCAGGTGAAGCCGTGATGCGCGGCAAGGATCTTTCCGAACTGCGGCATCATTTCCTCGCTGCGGTATTCTTCGTCGCCGGAGAGGAGCACGACGTGCTTGCCGGCGCCTGGCCCCTCGCCGCCCTCATAAACCACCCATGGCGCGGCGTAAGCCGAAGCCGCCCCAGCCAAAAGCAACGCCCCAACCAAAAACGCATGCGGATTCATGCGAGCGAATCTCCCGTTGATGTGGCGTGCGCCACGGCCAGAGAGCACTTGGCCGTGGCGCACGTTGACTTGCTTACAAGTGATACGGATGACGTTGCGGCCGGCTGCGCATGCGGTTGGCTACTTCGTCGCCGATGAATTCACGCTTCTTGCCGTCCCACTGCAGGGGGCGCCCGAGCAGATAGCTGAGGTTGCCCATCACGCACAGGTCCGACACGCCGACCGCGGCATCAATATTCATGATGGTCTTTTCGCCGGTCTTGATGCCGTTGAACCAGTCTTCCTTGTGGCCGGGGCTCTTGCGCACGTCGACGTATTCGAGGCCGGGGTCCCACTCGCGCGCCTTGCGCTCGACCCAGGTGCCGCCGTCGCCGCCCCAGTGGTGGAAGGCGCCCGAGCTGCCCGTATAAAGCGCGCCATAACCCGGGCGCGTAATCTCGGCTTCGTCCTCGGTGCGTTCCTCGGGCGGAATCGGGTCGCCCGGCTGGTTCCAGGTCATGACCCAGTCGGGGTCCTTGAAGGTGTAGGTGACGTTCATCGTCACGCAACTGTCCCACAGGCCCATCTCGGGCGGCGTGCCCGTCGCTTCAATGGTGACCGGCGCCTGCCCGTCGGCATTCATCCAGTGCATGGCGCAGCTCATCACGTGCGCGCCGCGATCGCGAATCTGGCCGCCGCCCGATTCCATGACCCAGCGGAAAGTGCCATGGCAATAGCGCTTGTTGTAGGGGCGCCAATGCAGCGGACCGAGCCAGAGGTCCCAGTCGAGCCCGCGCGGCGGTTCGCTGTCGGGCACAGGGTTGTCGTCCACCGGGCTCGGGTAGTGCCAGCAATCGACGCGCGAAACCTTGCCGATGTTGCCATTCTCGAGATAGCGGTGCGCGAGATAGGCTTCATGTTGCGAGCGGCCCTGCGAGCCGACCTGCACGGCGATGTTGTTGTCCTTGGCCGCCTTCATCATGGCCGTGCCTTCTTCGATGGTGCAGCAGGCGGGTTTCTCGACGTAGACATGCTTGCCCGTTTCGGCGGCATGCACCATCTGCACGGCATGCCAATGGTCGGGCGTGCCGATGACCACGGCGTCGATGTCGTCCCGCTCGAGGATGTAGCGGTAATCGCGGTAGACGTCGGGCTCGTAGCGCCGCAGGCCGCGCGCGACGCCTTTCAGGCGGGTTTCGTCTAAATCGCACACAGCGGCAATCGACACCGACCCATCGCGCACGAAGCGGATGCAGTCGTTGACGTGGCTGCTGCCCATGCCGCCGACGCCGATGAAAGCCAACACGAGGCGGTCATTCGCCCCC
>CAZLBS010000404.1:0-4089 GCA_964557505.1 uncultured Nitrospiraceae bacterium
CGGCTCCAGGCCGGCGATCGCCTTCAGCAAGGTCGACTTGCCAGCGCCGGACGGGCCCAGCACCGCGATAATCTCGCCGGCCTCCGCCTCGAGCGACACGCCCCGCAGTGCATGCACCGTTCCCCCGAAGACGACCTCAGCTTCATGTACGGACAGCATGCTCAATAGTGTGCAACCCCACTTGCCAATGCGGAAGGCTAGCCACTGCACGTTAGACTGCTGTTAATGCATGAAAGAAGAAGAACCCCTGGATTGACACGAGCGCCCCGCCTTTTTGAATAGACGTCCTTACCGGGCAGGCAGCGGCTCGGACTTACGTTAAGCACAACGGCACGAAACAACCACCAGGTGGAGGACTCAAACAATGGCTGAATACACATATCACACGAAAGAAACGGCGCCAGAGGCCGCGCAGGCCGGCATCGAGAAGTCGCTCAAAGGGTTCGGCTTTCTTCCCAATTTGCACGCCGTGATGGCAGAAGCCCCGGCAATGCTCGACGCCTACCATTCCCTCTGGGACCTGTTCGGAGCATCGAGCCTGACGCCGCTCGAGCAGCAGGTCGTGCTCATGACGGCCAACTTCGAAAACAATTGCCACTATTGCGTGCCCGGGCATACCTACATCATGAAGTCGCAGAACATGCCCGACGGCGTCATCCAGGCCTTGCGCGACGGCACGCCCATCGCCGATGCGAAGCTCGAGGCGCTGCGCACCTTCGCCCGCGAATTGATTGAAAACCAAGGACACGTGGGCGATGAGCGGCTACAGGTCTTCCTGGACGCAGGCTACACCAAGCAACAGTCGCTCGAAGTCATCGTCGGCCTCGCGATGAAGGTGCTCAGCAATTACACCAACGCCCTCGCCCATACCGAAGTCGATGGCCCCGTGCAGAAATACGCCTGGACCAAGCCGGAGACCATTGCCTCCTAGACCCACCCTTATGCCGGATGAGCACTGGGCCTGGCCAAAAAGCGGCTAGGCCCTTTTTCTTTGTCTTTCTATCTTGTCAACGCAGCCTTGAAATGAAACAGGCCAATAACGCGAAGCGAAATCAAATGGTCGGGGTGAGAGGATTCGAACCTCCGGCCTCTTCGTCCCGAACGAAGCGCGCTAACCGGGCTGCGCTACACCCCGAAGATCGTAAGCGTAGCCGCTCGACGCCGCCGCTGTCAAAGACTCGAACAAGACCGCTTGGTTCAAAGGGCACGCTTCGATGCATACTCCGGGGCTGAGGGGAACGCCGAACATGTGGAGGTAAAAGCGAATGCAAGGAGACCTGCCAGCCGCCATCGCGGAGGCCTGTGCGCCGCTGTGGGCAGAGCTGCCGCTCGAAGCAGCCATGCCAACTCTTGCCGTACGCAATGGCGGCGCGTCGCGCCTTGTGCCGCTGGTCGAGGAGATTACGGCCAATCAGGCCATTGCCAGCCGCCCCGCCCTCATGGCCGGCCTGTGGCTGTATGTCGATGAACTGGACCGCAGCCACACGCATAGCCAAGCGATGCCTGATGCAACCGGGTCCTTTTGGCACGGCATCATGCACCGCCGCGAGGGCGATTTCGGCAACAGCCGGTATTGGTTTTCGAAGGCCGGGCGCCACGCCGCCATGGACCGCATCAATGGGTATGACCCCTTTGATTTCCTCGCAGCAGTCAGCGCGGACAATGGCCAAAACAGCCCGGAGTTAATTGCCATGCAGCGCGCCGAATGGGAGGCGCTCTTCTGCTATTCGGCCGAGCATGTAGGCGCGCCGTAAAACATGGCTAAAGCCTTCAACGCCTAGTGCCGATAGACTCTTTCGGGCCGGCTGACCAGCGGCCCAACCGATGCAAGGACGCAGAGGTGACGTTCAAGGAGGAACACTGTCATGGGTCTTCGGGTCAATACCAACATCGCGGCCCTCGGGGCCACCCGCACACTGCGCAATACCACTGCCGATCTCAACCGGAGCTTGGAACGGCTGTCGAGCGGTTTGCGCATCAACCGGGCCCGCGACGACGCGGCCGGCCTTGCCATCGCGGAAGGGCTGCGCAGCATCGTTCGCGGGTCGCTGGTTTCTCAGCGCAACGCCCAAGACGGCATCAGCCTGGTGCAGACGGCGGAAGGCGCTCTCAACACGACTGCCGACATTCTGCAGCGCATTCGCGAGCTGGCCGTGCAATCGTCGAACGGCACCAACTCTGCTGAAAACCGCCAGGCACTCGACCTGGAAGTGCAGCAATTGCTCGAGCAGATCGACGATATCGCCGAGGACACGGAATTCAACGGCATTTTCCTGCTCGATGGTGCGCTGGACGTCACGCTGCAGGCGGGGTCGCGCTCGGGACAAACCCTCGTGGTTTCCCTCACCGGGGCACGAACGAACGACCTCAACGTGAACGGCGTTTCCATCGATACGTTTGCCAACGCGCAAGATGCGATCGACGATGTCTCGGACGCCATTGACGAAGTGAATACCCTGCGCGCGCAACTCGGCGCCCAGCAAAACCGCCTCGAGTTCACCATCAACACCCTTGCCATTCAAGAGGAAAACGCGGCGGCCTCGGAGAGCTTTATCCGAGATGCCGACATCGCCCGCGAAACAATCCAATTCACGAGAAACCAGATTCTCGTGAGCGCGGGCACCTCAATCTTGGCGCAGTCGAACGTCATTCCGCAGACAGCCCTCCAGTTGCTTGGCGGTTAGGCAGACTTCCTCGCCATTCGACCACAACGGCTATCCTCCTGAACGGATTTTTCTCCACGCCCGCGGCAGCACCCGAAGCTGCCGCGGGCGTTTGCTATTTGTCTAAGCAACCATGCTGTTTCGGCCGTTCGCCCCGCTCCAAAACATCTTGTAAAAAAAATTTCAGCCGAGGGCTAAAGTCTCCGCTCAAGTTGCCGATAAATTGGACGTAGCCCGGAGAACCAAGCCGCCGAGACAGACGGCACGGCAACGCGGGCAGGGCTCGCCGGGATGGAGCGGGCTAGACAGTTTCAGGCACGACGCCCAGGCAGCAGAGGGCCGCAGGCGCTAGGGATGGCGCCGCATGCGGCTTGCAAAGCCGCGGCTGACATGCACGCCTCATGCGCGCTGTGGGCGAAAAACCGCTAGGGATGGCGGCTTGCCCAAGGCAACCACGAGGTGCGCCATGCAGACCATGGACGATAGGGATGTCGCCCATGGATTCGCTCCCGGGCGGAACACCGGCGGCTAGGGATGGCCAGCCGGCGCGCGAGAGCACAACAAACTAGGGGCCTGCGCACGGATGCGCAGACGGATGCACTCACGGAGGAATGCACCATGGGACTTCGCGTCAACACCAATGTCGCCGCGCTGAACACCGCTCGAACACTACGCGGCACCACGCTTGAACTCAATCGCAGCTTGGAGCGCCTCTCGAGCGGCCTCCGCATCAACCGGGCCGCGGATGACGCCGCTGGTCTTGCCATCGCAGAGGACTTTCAGACCGTCGTTCGCGGAACTCGTGTGGCGCAACGAAATGCTCAAGATGGGATCGGGTTCGTGCAGACCGCGGAAGGCGGTCTGAATACGACGGCGGCCATCTTGCAACGTGGCCGCGAACTGGCCGTGCAAGCCGCGAACGGCACCCTAAGCAACGACAACCGGCAGGCCATTCAGCTCGAAATCACGGAGTTGATTGCCCAAATCAACGACATTGCTTCCGACACTGAGTTCAACGGCGTCGCGGTGCTCGATAACAACAACGACATCACGCTGCAGACGGGTGCGCAAAATGGGCAGACCCTGGTGATACAAGGCGTCCGGGCGCGCGCGCAAGACCTGAACGTCGATGCTGTCAACGTCTCTACCCAGGCGGGCGCTCAAACAGCCATCACTACGTTCAACGACGCCATTGATGACGTCAACGACCTGCGCGCGGAATTGGGCGCACAGCAGAACCGGATTGAATTCACCATTGCGACCCTTGGGATCCAGGAGGAGAACTCGGCCTTTTCGGAAAGCCAGATACGCGATGCCGACATTGCGCGCGAGACCATCCAGTTTACGCGTAATCAGGTATTGCTTTCTGCCGGGACCTCGGTCCTTGCTCAGTCCAACGTAATTCCGCAGACGGCGCTTCAGTTGC
>CAZLBS010000405.1:0-4080 GCA_964557505.1 uncultured Nitrospiraceae bacterium
GTCGGGAGTATTCGCCCCTCCATAGGCTAATGCGGCACAATAGCCGGATGCGGCTCGTTCAGACATCCGGCATCGCGCTCGGCGCCTCCTACGCAGGGGTTGGGCTGGGGCATGCGTTTGGCGAAGCCCGCCGTGCCGCACTCCTCGACATGCTGCAGCAACTGATGCATGAAGCGGCGCACGTGCACGCTGACGCCCTGCTCCTGCCGGGCGGACTCTTCGCGGGGGACCGCGTTTCCGAAGAAACGGCGAAGCGCGCGCTAGCTTGTTTCGTCGGCGCGGCGCCGATGGAAGTCTTCATCACGCCTGGACCGCTCGACCCCCTGCAGGAGGGGAGTCTCTGGACGGCCTTGTCCTGGCCGGAAAACGTGCATGTGTTCTGCGAGCAGGGATGGTCATCCAAGGCCAGCCATACGCAACCTTTGACGGTCCACGGTTTTGCGTGTCACGCGAGGCAGACGCAGGCGGACCTCATCGACCATATGCCGTCTCCCCCGAATGATGGGCGTACGCATGTGGGCCTGCTGCCGGCAATTGAACACGCTCTTCACGAGACCGGTGCGGGGGACGGCTTGCCGGTTGCCCTCGAAGCGCTTCATCGGGAAGGCATGCACTATTGGGCGCTGGGCGGCATTGCGTGGAGCAAGCCTGTCGACGTGCCCGGGGGGCCGATCGCGCATTATGCGGGCGTGCCTGCGGGCCACGGCTTTCACGAAACGGGGCCCTGCACGTTTATCCAAATCGATTTCGGGCCGGAACATGCGGTCACCGTGACGGAGCGCTCATCTCCGGGAACGGTCTTTTTTGAAGGAGGCATCAGTACGGTTCGCGTCCAAGATGCGGCGGGCCTGTGCCACGCCGTGCGGCAGTTGCTCGAAGCGGCCCCCGGGTTGGAGCATGTCGCGCGGGTTACGCTTCATGGTCCACGGCCTGAGAGGCTGGAAACGCTCCTCGAGGAAGCAGCAGACACCCTCGCGCGCGAGCGCATCCACGCGCTTTGGGAAGATGACACCGTGCCTGAGCGCCTCCTCGAAGCAAACCCTGAATTGAAAGCCGCCTACGAGCACCTCTCTCAGGAGGTGGCCGATGCGCCCTGCGACCACACGCGGGCCCATGCGCGGCTTGCCCGGCGTGAACTCCTGCAAGCCGCGATGGAAGCGCCCGGCTGGCTTCCGGCCGATTAGTGCAGCCGGCTATTCGGGGATGTGTGCGAGTTCAGCGAGGTAATCGAGTCCCGCAATGGCCCGGCTGCCGTACCACGACAAGCGCTCCCCATCCACCAGCATGAGTTTGCTCCGCGATACGCCATAGTCCTGCGCAAATGCCTCGAGATGCTCGTCCGTAAAGGTGTAGGGCTCGGTGCTGAACAGCACGTTGCCAATGCCCGCAAGCATTTCAGAATTGATCTCTACTTGCGGATACCGCACCTGCGGGTCGTGGATGACGTGTTCCCATTGAATCAACCGCAGCATGCGCGCGATGTACGTGTCGCGGGAGAGAGTCATCCAAGGATCTTTCCAGATGAGATAGAGGACACGCTGGCCTTTAGCATCGCGCGTGCTTGCGCGGAGCCGCTTGAAGGCCTCCGTGAATTCGCTGCACAACGCCTCGGCCTGCGCTTCTCGGCGAAAGATACCGCCCAACATGCGGTAGAGAGCAATGTTGTCGTATGGCTCGATGGGGTGGGTGACGATAATGCTCGGGCAGTAGGTCGCGAGTTGCTCCGCCATCTCGCGGGGATTCTCGTCGATGTTCACGATGGCATGCGTCGGCTCGAGCGCACGCAGCTTTTCGTGGTTGATCTTCTTCGTGCCGCCGACGGTTTTGACCTGGCTGACGCCATCAGCTGGATGAATGCAATAACTCGTGCGCGCGGCGACGTGCTTTCCCAGTCCTAGCGCGAAGAGCAACTCGGTAATCGACGGCACGAGCGATGCAATGCGCGGCTCGCCCTCGCAGGCATAGTGCGGCTCGCCTAGCGCGTCCCGGTAAACCGTTGGATGCAGATACACCTCGCCGGAAATCGGACTGCTGCCTCGCTTACCACCGAATGGCGTCAGGAAAAAACTCGGCGATGAGATCTTCGTAGTACGGGCGAAAGGCGTTCACATCGGGCCGCTGGTCCGCTTTGGTGTAGAGGTCATATGGATTGAAGGCGCGCACCCACTCAAAGAGCTTGACGTCGTCCGAATTCATCAGATGCGTGTAGGCCCCTTCCCGGTGGCAGGCATAAAAGCTGTGGTAGCGGATCATGTAGAGCGCTTCTTCCGGCAAGTAATCGCGCGCGACCATATACATGTACTCGTCGTGTCCCCACGACATGGCGACATTCGACAGCCCGCAGCCGGGTTCGTAGATGCCGTTGTCCGTCATGAACTCCGGAACCATGCTGTCGGGGTTTTCCGCGAAGAATTCGGGATAGACAATTTTGCTAGACCACTTGCAGCCGAGCGGAAACGTATCGCCCACGACCGCCCATTGCGGTTCGCCATACAGGCACAGAATCTTCCCCAGGTCATGTATAAGGCCTGTCAAGATAAACCACCGCGGGTGTCCATCGGCGCGAATGGCCTCGCTTGTCTGCAGGAGATGCTCGATCTGCGTGAAGTCTGTATCGGGATCGCTGTCATCGACGAGCGTATCGAGAAACTCCATGGCTTCCCAGATGCCCATCTTCCTCCGGTTGCGCGGCGCATATTCCTCTCGCTTGGCCCGGGCGAATTCGAGCGTTTGATGCATATGATTCAAGCGGTAGAAATCGCGCACCGTGCCGCGCGCCGGGGCCTCGTAATTGCGGAAGGCCTCGCGCGGTTTGCCAGGTTCCGGATACCGCCGCTTGACGTCGTCTTCCCATTCGTCCAGATCGGTCAAAGGCGCGTGTTCAGTTGCCACATTGCTTCTCCCTTGTGCGGACATAAGCCTACGGCACGCGGCCCAGGGGCGGCAAGCACATCATGCCTCGCCGCGCGGCTTGAGCAGATAATGCCCCACAAACCATTCCTTGCCGCCGCGGCAGCGAAACAGTTCGGCGCAGGCCATGAAGAAGAGGCGCCACCGGCGGAACCACAGAGGGGCTTTTGCGCTGCCATAGGTTTGCTCGAAGATCGGCAGCAGCTTGGCGCGGGCGGCATCGTGCTGAGCGAGCCAATCATCGCAGGTGCGCGCATACTGCAGGCCGTTGACCGCCCAGCGCTGCTCGACGGCGAGGTCTTCTTGGAAGTGGTTGAGCAGGGAATAGCTCGGCATCATGCCCCCAGTAAAGAAATGCCGCGCCATCCAGCTGCCCTCTCCCTCCACGACATAGGGATAGCATGCTTCCTTATGGCAGAAAAAGTGCAGAAAGACGCAGCCGCCAGGCCGCAGCCAACCGCGAATGCGTGCAAGCAGCGCGCCGTAGTTGCGCATATGCTCGAACATTTCCACTGACACCACCCGGTCGAACGCGCCTTCAGGCGCAAACGTGTTCATGTCGGCTGTCGTCACCTCGACATTCCGCAGGCCCAAGTCCGCTGCTTTTGAGGTGATGAAGGCCCGCTGCGCCGATGAATTCGACACGGCCAAGATCTCCGCATGCGGATAGCGCTCGGCCATCCACAGGGTGAGGGAGCCCCAACCGCAGCCGAGTTCGAGGATGCGCATGCCGTCCGCCAGCCGCGCGCGCTCGCAAGTCATGTCGAGCATGCACTCTTCCGCTTCGGCCAGCGCAGCGATTTCGCCCGGATAGAACGCGCAGGAATACTTCAGCCGAGGCCCCAGCACCTCTTCAAAAAAGGCTGTCGGCAATTCATAGTGCTGCGCATTGGCCCGCTCAGGGGCAAGCGCGATGGGGCTGTCGTGGAGCGTCTCAATGAAACGGTCTGTAGGCTGGGGACCCTGCCGTTCCAGTTCTTTCGCGCGCGCCTCGATTAACCGGCGGATTGCCGTGCGAACGATAGCATCGGGCAAGAGGCCGCGCTCGGCCATCGCCGCTCCAAGATTCATCTGCCTGCCCCCTTCTTTCGCATGATATGATGCGCCCCGATGAGCATGTTGCTGCGCACCCTCGATGAAACCCCCGATGCCCTGTCCGCCCTTCCCGCC
>CAZLBS010000406.1:0-4072 GCA_964557505.1 uncultured Nitrospiraceae bacterium
ATCGAGATAGGTCTCGATGAGGGCCTCAAGCACCGCTTCCCGCACTTCCTGATCAAGTCCCGCAACGGCCTGCGAGGTAATGGGCGTGCCGGTGATGTACTCCATCATCAGGACGCGGCGGGTGCATCGCTCGAGGAGCGGCTTCGGGAGGCGCACGCGTTCGTCGCCCGCTACGTTTTCACGGACCTCTTGCAGGTTGCGCGCTTCTTGCGTGAAATCCAGCTCAAGCGCAACGACGTCCTCGAGTTCGCTCACAAGGTCTGACAGGCCCATGGATTTGGTTCGCTCGAGCGTAGCCTGCACCAGGGCCAGCATGCCGCGAATGGCCCGGAAGTCTTCCTGCACGCGCGACTCGACCCCCGGACGCTGCACCTTTAGCGCAACGGCTTCGCCTGTCAGCAAAAGGGCCGCGTGCACTTGCGCGATCGAACCCGAGGCGAGGGGCGTATCTTCGACGGCTTTGAACAGCGCGTTCAGGGGTTGGCCAAGTTCCGCCTCCAGCGTGGCGGCAATGTCTTCGAAGGGAATCGTGGGCACGTCATCTTGCAAGGTCTTCAAGGACTCGCGGTACAGCGGCGACATAATGTCCGGGCGCCCGGCAAGCAACTGACCGAGTTTGACGAAAGAAGGCCCGAGCGCCGCCCATTCATGGGCAAACTCCGCTGCCAGTGCCTTGGTATCGGCATCGGTCTGGGCAGCCTGCATGGCGAAGGCATAGCGCCCGTGCTTGCGGAGCAACGTCAGAATTTTGCGGGGCTTCTCGCCGCCCGTGCGGACGATGTCGACCATTCTGGCCAGTTTCATGCGCGATGTCCTTTTGCCGGCCTGTGCAACGCCCTGCTCCCCAGGCGCGGCAGTAGCTTTCCACAGGGCCGCTGGCAAACGCGAATTGCCTGTAAGCGGGCGTGCTATGGCTGTAGGGCCATTCATCCTGCACCGATAGCAGCCGCCTGGGTGCGTGGCGGCTGCAAGAGTGGGGGCCGCCGGTTCGAATCCCTCGGCACGAAGATCGTGGCCGTGCGCCCGCCGCGGTGCGCCGTGATCGGGAACTCTCACCTGGCGGCCAACGCGGTGGCTGCGCGGCGGCGGCATGCACCAGGTCTCTAGTTATGCGCGCCACCCAAGAGGGACGAGCTTAAGCACGGGTCCTCGCGAGATGAAGCGTTTCACTCCCAAGTTCCTTCGCCTTGCCGCCAGGCAGCGCTAAAGCTGAGCGGACGCTCTGGGCGTCGTCATCATCTGCGGTCATCATGCGGATCCCATTAACAGCAACATGCACGTTGAATCTTTACAGGCTTTATCGTATGGTTGCCGCGAGGGCAGGTGCGGCCTTCCGTACTGTCTTTCTACAGCGTATCGCTTGGCAGGCGCAAAATTGGATGTAATGCAGCGAATACTGCTAGCAATGCGATTGCACTTCCACGCGGTGCATCGTATCATGCTGGCGGATGTGTAGGGGTAGCGGCAGCGGTCTCTGGCGCAAGCATACATCGTAAGGCCGTGCAGGGATGTCATGCCCGCTCCGCCTAAGCCTAGAACAAGCGGGCAATCGCCGGACCAAGGAAGGCCTATGATCAGCGAAATCAGCACGCGTATCGACGAATTCGAGCACGCCCTGCGCAGCATGGACTCGAGCATTCGCGAGCGCAGTGCGCCGTCCTCACCGGCGCGGCACATCATCATTGAAGCGCGCGACTTATCAACGGGCTTGCACGCGTTCGATAGCCTGCCCGGGGTGCAAGATGGGACCTCGTGGGCGCGGCTCCGGACCATTGGCCGAGAGTTGGCGAAACGGCACTTGACGGTAGAAATCTGGGCTGATAGACGGCGTTGCGCGGTGTTGGGCAAAGATGCCTCGAGCCGCCTGACCCGGCTGTTGGGGCTGCGGCATGTCGAAGTCAACTCGTGGCGCTGCCTTCGCACCCTCTGGCGGTATAAAGACGCCTAACTAGACCGGGCCTGCTTGCGGCTTGGCGCCGCTTGCTGTTTGCGCGGGCAATGCTTCACTCGTCAGCGGATGGCTCCAGGCTGAATTCGGCGAGCACCGCGCGGTGGTCGGAGGGCCATTCCTCGAAGGCCATCTCGGCTAGGGCTTCGTCTTCTCCTAGGACCAGGGCTTCCTTAAGCGCGATGCCGCTTCCCCGGAAGTAAACGAAATCGATCCGGTCATGCACTTCTTCGGGGTCGCCCAGGGGTTTGGAGGGCGTCCACGTAAGCCCCCGGTGCGTGACGGGATTCGGCCGGAATAGCCGGTAGGCATCTTGAAACGAGCGTGCTTGAAGGCGCTTCGACACCGGCCATGGCGCAACTATGCCGCCATTGTTGGCGGCATTGTCTTCGCCCCAATCCAGATGAGACGGCACATTGAAGTCGCCCGTCCAGAAGATGGGCGTGTCCTCATCCGCCTCCCGCCGCAGCATGCGCAACACGGCTTCGACATGCTGCATGTGCTGATTGCCCCCCGGGGCCTTTTCCTGCAGCACCACCTCTTCGACGCTCTTCGTCTTTTCGCGCAAAAGGTCATACGGGCCATAGGGATAGGGCCGGAGGTGCACGTTTACGAGGATGCCTTCGCGGCCGTCCGGCAGGGCGACGCGCACGGCCCCGCCGCCCCGGGCGCGCGGCAGGCGCTCGAGGATTGGAAAGCGGCTCAGGATTTGCCGCTCAATGTCATGGTGCGGATACCCGGCGGCCTCGGCGAAGAGCCGGGTGTTTTCGCCTGCCTCCTGCAGACCAACAAGGTGGGCATCTGCTTTCTTCAATACGGCGGCCGTTTGCTTGAAGCGCTCTGTGCCCGGGTCGCCCCCCCCGACCCACACGTTGAACGACATCACCCGAACAGACTCAGCGGCGGCAGCGACGCCTAAGGATAGGGCGGCAGCCGCGAAGAGGGTTGCAACGAAATAACGCATGACGCTTGACGATTTCCTTTGAACAGCTACGGTTGTTGAATTGCGCCGCCAGGCAGAACGGCCACGGGGGCTGATCCGGGCAACTGCAAGTCTGCGGCGCGTTCCACGAACTCTGGCTTGTCGAGGGCGAAGCGCGGGCTGATTTCTACATCGGCGGCAGCCTGCCCGTCTTGACCGCGCGGCACTTGTACGCCCATCTCTTTCAGCCATTCACTCCAATAGTTGTTCATTGAGGCTCTTGCCGCGAGAACGCTGTTGGCCCCCTCCCACTGCTTGATTGGCGTGTACTCGCCTTCCGGGCGGATTTCCAGGGCCACCGGTTGACGTTCGCACAGTTGGAGGGCATCAAAAATGAAGGTCTCGAATTTATAGCCATTCGGCTTGTCCGGCGAGACGGTCTCCCCCTCGGGGCTAAGATACGGAATTTTCTTGTGCGCCCGGTGCCATGGAAAGCGCTCGAAATCCCGGTACACGCGTTCGACGAAGGGCACGGATAAGACGTGTATGGCTGGGTTGCCGGCGAAGTGAACCGGATTGCCCTGGGCATCGGTCTCGAGCAGCTGCGGATAAAGGTCGAGTTCGGAGTATTCGATGATGTGGTACACCCCATCGCACATGCAATGCACGCCCACGCTCTCGCGGACTTCGCGCTTGCGGTGCACCTTGGACGACATTTCGGCATCGCGCGAGACGTGATAGCCAACGAAGAACGGGTCGGCAACCTTGACCGCCCAGTTGTCGACCTGGAAGTAGGTGAGCGTGTCGATGCCGCGGCCCTGGGCATCCTCGATGATGCCCTCGTCCACTAATGCCAGCAAGCAGCCGCCATGACCATTTGGATTCATGGCAAGCTTGCCCTTCTCCTCGAGCATGAAATGGCCATCCTGGTCAATGCATGGCATCATCTTTTGCTGGAAAAAGATTACATTGCCGCGGTCGAGTTCGAAGTAGTCATGCTCGTCGAAAAAGGCCTCGGTGGCTTCGCGGTTGGCTCCACTGACCATGATGTACCAAGGCAGGACGCAGCCATACCGGCGCTGCAGCGCATGAATCTTGTCCGCATGATACGCGAACAGCGAGCGTCCGGTGATGGGGCCAATGGGGAACGAGCCTTTCGGCCCGTCGAAGCCAAGGCGCGTTCCCTGTCCGCCGGCCACGCA
>CAZLBS010000407.1:0-4048 GCA_964557505.1 uncultured Nitrospiraceae bacterium
GGGCATCCCGGGCGCGAGCCTCGGCCTGCTCGGCATTATCCTCGCGGCCATCGGCATTCCACTCGAAGGCATCGCCTTCGTCGCCGGCGTCGACCGCATCCTCGATATGGCCCGCACCTTCGTCAACGTCTCTGGCGACGGGGTCGGCGCCGTGGTCGTGTCGCGCACCGAAGGCACGCTCGAGGAATAGGTCACAGCCTTCGCTCAAGATGCAATCTTGCGGATGCTTTGCTATCCTTTAAGGCCGCGCCGGAGTGGCGAAACTGGCAGACGCGCTGGACTCAAAATCCAGTTCCCGCAAGGGAGTGTGGGTTCGATTCCCTCCTCCGGCAGATTGCTTCCTTATAAATTATTCTGGCTTAAGGACGATGCAACTCAGCGGGGGCAAGGTCAGCGCCAGCGACTGCGGGTGATGGTGGTCTTCGATGGGCTCGGTCCAGACGCCGCCCAGGTTGCCCGCCCCTGCTCCGCCATACCATTCCCCGTCGCTATTGAGCACTTCCTTCCAAAAGCCTGCCCGGGGCACGCCAATGCGGTAGGCGCTGCGCAACAGCGGGGTGTGATTCAGGACGACCAGAAGCACATCCTCGGCTGCACGCCCCATGCGGAGGAAGCTGATGACGCTGTTGTCGTTGTCGAGGCAGTCCACCCACTCGAATCCAGCTTCGTTGGTGTCGCGCGCATGCAGGCCGCCTTCGGCGCGGTACGCCCTGTTCAGGTCGATGACCCAGCGGCGGACCCCTTCATGCAACGGGTATTGCAGCAGGTCCCAATCGAGTTGCGTGTCATGCGCCCACTCGTTCCACTGGCCGATTTCCGCGCCCATGAACAGCATTTTCTTGCCAGGCTGCGTGAACTGATTGCCGAGCAACAGGCGGAGGTTGGCGAACTTTTCCCATTCATTGCCCGGCATGCGGCCGAGAAGGGAAGCCTTGCCGTGCACCACCTCGTCATGCGACAGCGGCAGCACATAATTCTCGGAGAAGGCGTACATGGCCCGGAACGTGATCTTGTTGTGGTGGAACTTGCGGTAGATAGGGTCCTGCTTGAAGTACTCGAGCGTGTCGTTCATCCAGCCCATGTCCCACTTGTAGTCGAATCCAAGACCGCCCAAGTAGGTTGGTCCGGAAATCATGGGCCAGGATGTCGCTTCTTCCGCGAAGGTGCGTACCGCCGGATAGCGCTCCGCGAGTTCATCGTTGAAGCGCCGTAAGAAAGCAACAGCTTCGAGATTCTCAAAGCCGCCATGCTTGTTCGGAAGCCACTCGCCTTCCTTGCGGCCGTAATTGAGATAGAGCATCGACGTGACCGCGTCCACGCGAAAGCCGTCGATGTGATACTTGTCGGCCCAGAAAAAGGCACTGCTGAACAAAAAGCTTTGCGCCTCGCGCCGTTCATAGTCGAAGACAAAGCTGTCCCACTCAGGGTGAATGCCGCGGCGCGGATCGGCATGCTCGTAAAGATGGGTGCCGTCGAAATAGCCCAAGCCGTGTTCGTCATTAGGAAAGTGCCCCGGGGCCCAATCTAGAATGACGCCGATGCCCGCTTGGTGCAGGGCATCCACGAGCTGCATGAAGTCTTGCGGGGTTCCGTAGCGGCTGGTCGGCGCGAAGTAACCCGTCGCCTGATAGCCCCAAGAGCCGTAAAACGGGTGTTCCATGACGGGCATCAGCTCGACATGCGTAAAGCCCATGTCGAGGAGGTAGGGCGTCAGCTTGCCGGCCACCTCGCCGTAACTCAAGAAGGCGCCGTCTGAACCGCGCATCCAGGAACCGAGGTGGACTTCATAGATGGACACGGGCCGGTCGTGGTTGCCGTGGGCCTCGCGCGACTGCATCCACTGGCCGTCATTCCATTGGTAGTCCAGCGCCCATACCGTCGAGGCATTGGAAGGGGCGCCGTCATGACGAAAGCCATAGGGGTCGGCCTTGTCCGCCTTGTAGTCTTTCTTCTTGCCCTCGATCCGGTACTTATACGCAGCGCCCGATGCGACGCCGGGGATGAAGCCTTCCCACACGCCGGACGATTCGCGCGGACGCAATTCATGCGTAGAAGCGTCCCAGTCATTGAAGCCGCCAATGACGGCCACGCGCTTGGCATTCGGCGCGAAGACCGCGAAATACGTGCCGGTCGCCCCAGCATCGTCCGACATGACATGCGCGCCCAGCTTGTCATACAGCCGGAAATGCGTGCCCTCGTTGAGCCAATGCAGGTCGCTGGCGCCCAGCCGTGTGATGTCGTGGCGCATGGGTGGGATGGCGTCTTTCACGGCGCTAATCCGCCCTGCCAGTAGCAGTAATCATCCCAGCAGCGTACCGCAAGTGGCCGCGCGTTTGAAACCCAGGACCGCGCTCTTACCCGAAACTCGCCAAGACGTCCGGGCTGCCGGTGTCCGGCATTGCTGCCGACTGGCCGACAAGTTCGGATAAGGTCATTTGATGAAGCATGGCGGCCGCGATGCCGTTGGTCAGCATGAGATAGGGCAGGAAATCCAGCGGCACGGCAACACGCCGGGGCATTCGGACTTTTTTGAGGCGCTTGATTTCCGCCGGCGCATTGAGCGACAGGCCCATGTCGACGACCTGCCTGTCAGCCACAAGCCGGCGGACGCTTTCGGCCATCATGGCTGGCGCGCGTTGACCATCGTGCAGCAGAAAGACCGGCAGATCCGGCTGATGCTGCAAGCATTTTTCGAGCTGCGGCATGAGATAATCCGGGTAGCCGCTGTAGCTCATCACGAGCGCACGCTCTTGGGAATGAAACCCATTGAGCACGAACCAGTCCACCAGCAGGTCGCGGTTGAGCAGCAGAACGCGTTCGACGCCGTAGTCATAGATGTCGTCCTCGGGCCACTCGGGGGGCGCCGGATCGTAATCGACCGCGAACCGCTCTAGGTGAGCCGGCGCCGCGCGAATCCCTAATGCCGCACGTGCACGTAATTCACGCCACGTTCGCTTTCGCCGCCGGTAATGACGGCTTCGAGCCGGGCAGGGCCTTCCGGCCACACCTCCCGCGGCACGTCGAAGGACTTGCTGCGCGTTTCCAGCGGAAAGGTTTTTTCTAGGCGGCCAATCTTGAAGCGGATGTGTTCGCCGGGCCGCGCCGGGATGAAATCGACCCGGGCTTCATACGGCTTTTCTTCCGTCACCAGGATTTCCCAATGGCCCACATCGTTGGGCCGCCAGCCGGCCTGGGGACCGCGCCAGTCCTGGCGGGTAAGCGTCACGGGATTCTCATGCGGCGTGCCGACGTGAATGCGCGGCGGGGCAAAGCCTCGGGTGCTGCTCACGTCTTCGAACCAGGCGTCGTAAGCGGCACGCATCTTGGCCACGATTTCCGGCTTTGATTCGCTCAGGTCCTCGGATTCATCGGGGTCGGCGAGCAGGTCATACAGTTCTTCGCCTTGTACCAGCTTGTATCGCTGGGAGACGACCGCACTGCCGACGAACGGCTGCGGCTCATCCCCGCGGCGCCATTGCAGAAAGAGATTGCGCTCGGGCCATTGTTCCGCCTCGCCTTCAAGCAATGGCAGCAGATTCAGGCCATCAATGGTGCGATCGTCCGGCATGCTGGCGCCGCACGCTGCTGCCAGCGTCGGCATGAGATCGATGTGCGCCGCAATGGTGTCGATGTCCTTGCCCGCGGCGAGCCGGTCCGGCCAGCGCATGATGAACGGCACGTGAATTCCGCCCTCATAGACCGTGCCCTTGTTGCCGCGCTGCCCCGCGTGATACATCTCGTCGCCGTGACGCGGGTGACCATTGTCCGTGAAAAAGATGACGATGGTGTTCTCGCGCAGCCCCGCATCATCGACCGCCTGCAAGAGCCGCCCCACGTTTTCGTCGATGTTGTCGACCATGCCATAGAACTTGGCGAGGTTTTCATTTTCGACGCCCTTGTCCCGGTACTTCTGCTCATACTTCTCGGGCACATCCAGCGGCGTGTGCGGCGCGTTCGTCGAGAGGTAGGCGAAAAAAGGCTGCTCCTTATGGGCGCGCACGAAGTCGATGGCCGCATCGGCAAACACGTCGGTGCAATAGCCGTCGAA
>CAZLBS010000408.1:0-1858 GCA_964557505.1 uncultured Nitrospiraceae bacterium
ACACTTCAGCCACTTCTATCAACGTATAGGCAGGGGCCCATTGCGGCATCCCCTTTTTCCAGACGAGCGTTTCGCGCTGCACTTCGCGGGCGCGGATTCGCTGGGCCAATTCCTCGAATGACATGGGGCCCTGCGGCACGCCGCCGACGCCCGTGAAGTACTTGGTCACGGGCGGCAACGGCGGCGGCAGGTCATCGCTCCCAATCCCTTCAATCATGTCGAGATTTTCGGGAGCCCCGCTGCCGCCTCTCTTGGGCGCGTAATCCTCCCAGCGAAACGCTGCCTGTTCCCGGTCTTTGTCTTTATCAGCTTCAGGATTCCATTCGAACTCCGGCGCGGGCTCGGGCTGCGTGACGACGCGTTCTTCGGGAATTTCGTTAGAGGCTCCAGCCGCTGCGGCACGCTCCAATACATGGACCATATGCGCCGTCATGGCCAGCCCCTCTTGTCCTTCTTCGTGGCTGCCTTCCGGGGCATTGCCTGGCGTCTCCAGCGGGGATGCTGCATGTTCGCGCGCGCTCTGCTTGCGGCCTTGCTGGTCGCCGGGCAACGCTGGCGGCACAAAGACCGGCAGGCGGTTTGCGTTTATGGCTTCACGCTGCAGGGCGTCAATAGCGGGCGGCAGATGAACATCATCCACGCCAACGCTGTCGACGCGCACGCCAAATGCGGCGCACTGACGGGACCATTCGCTCTTGAGCGCCTCGTGGAGGGCTGCGTTCGCGGGGTGCAACGCAAGGGCCGGGCCGTCATACGCCGCCAGCCAGTCGGTGAGATGGCCGAGGAGGAGGGTGCGCAATTGGCCCAAGGCCTCGTCGAGAGGGAGCAGCGGTTCGACCCCGGCCAATTCCGTCAGAAACCGGGCCGCATGGCACACCTGAAGCGTCATCGTGCCCGAAAAGCGCACGCGCAGGGGGCCATGCTCGGCATCGCGCATGGCGGCCGGCACGCGCGTGGTCCACGCGAAGGGGCCCGCCGGTTCCATATAGACATAGACAATGCGGGCATCAAACGGTTTGCCCTTGCGGAAATGCTTGCCGTATGCCTCGCAAGCGGCGCGGGCCGCTTCTTCGCCCAGCGTATGCGCGCCCTCTGCAAACGTCATGACCGGCTCGCCGGCAGCGCACAAGACGGCGCGCGTGCCCGGCGGCACCTCCAGGGAGGCGCCAAACGCAATGCTGCCTCCGCGGCACGCGCCGGCTTCGGCAAACAAGCACGAAGCCATGTCTCCGTCTACCGTGATCGATTCTGCTGGACGAACGCTATGTCCCCAAAGAGCCATCGACACGCTGCCGCCTTTCGTGAGCTCGAAATTGTACTGGCCGAATCGCGGAAGCGCCGCCGGGGCAGGCCCGCGATGCGATCCCGCACGCTATCACAAGCCCGGCGGTTACGCAACCAAAACCGCGGAGAGGCGGGCACGAATGAACCGGCGGCGGGGGGCCAGGGCGCATTGGCGCGGGGACTGCCGGTCAACTTACAATATTGGCGTGGGGAGCACTCGCGGTGTCCAGTAGATGGGGCGCTGTCCAACCTTGCCCCCGCGACGGAGGAGCATTCATGGCAGCCGACGCAGCCCAGCAACAAGATGTCTTGTTCTCGACCGACTTTTCACCCTATGCGAATCACGCGTTCAACTATGCATTGGCGCTGTGTCACCGGCGGACAAGCACGCTGCACATTGCACACGTGATTGATACGCGGATGTTCAACATTGGCAGCGGCCACGGCGTGTGGGTTGCGGAAAGCGACATGAAGCGTGTGCGCGAAGCCCTCGAAGAACATGCGGAGCGGCGCATTGGCGACCTCATCAAGCGGGCGGCGGTCGAGCCACAGCTCGTATCCCGTTGCCGCGACG
>CAZLBS010000408.1:1868-4044 GCA_964557505.1 uncultured Nitrospiraceae bacterium
GAGCAACACATCATCTACAACACGCCGGTGCATGGCATCTGCGAAACGGCCGAAAAGAGCGGCTGCGGCTTAATTGTAATTGCCACGCACGGACGGTCAGGGCTGGATCATATGGTCTTCGGCAGCGTTGCCGAGCGCGTCGTCCGGGAAGCGGCCGTGCCTGTGCTATGCGTCAAACATCCCGAACATGACTTCGTCGATAACATCAACCTTGAGATTCACTTGAAGAAGGTGTTGTTCCCGACAGATTTCTCGCCTTTTTCGGAGAAGACCTTGCCTTTCGCCCGGGCGATGTGCCGCGAGTTTGGAGCCAAGCTCATCCTCTTGCACGTCAACGACTTCCCACTCGTCGTGCCCGAGTATCTGCCGGAACTCAGCACCTCGCCTGTGCAGGACATGGAGGAGTACAGCAAAGAGGCGCTCGAGAATCTCAAGAACAGCATTACGGACGTGCCTGTCGAAACGCGGCTGGCGACAGGTCATCCGCACACAGAGATTGCGAAGCTGGTGGACGCGGAAAACATCGACCTCGCGGTCATCTCGACCCATGGCCGCACGGGCGTTGCCCACGCCTTGCTGGGCAGCGTGGCGGAAAAAATTGTGCGCAAGGCGCACTGCCCCGTCATGACGGTCCGGCCGGATAAAGTTGGGGCGCCTGTATAACTCGCGTGAAAGGCTAGATGCCGTACTTCTCGCGAACGGCCTCGATGCGGGTCCATACCTGTGGGGCCACGGCCTCTTCGCGCACATGATCAAAGGTGTTGCGCAGGATTGTTTTTTCGTCCTCGGTGATGACGCCATCGCGCAAGGCTAAGCCCAGCAAGAAGTTGAGTTCCTGCATGTCAATGGTGCCGTCGTCGGCGATCACCGCCAGCGAGGCATACGCCAACTCTACGTTTTCGTCGCTCATGACCCCAATCCTCGTTGCAGTGCGGAGTTGGGGAGCATAGCATATCGGCAATCGGCGTTGGGAACAGTGTAAAAGGCGCCGCGAGGACGCGTGCTCGCGGCGCCTGTTCTACATGCGCTACTCCTCAATCGGAATCAATTCGAAGCTTTTGATGACGTCCTCATAGGCGGCCCCCCATTCTTGGAATTGGCCGAATGTGCCAGTGAGTCCGATGGTATAGGTGCTGTTGTTGCCCGAAGCGTGTATATGCCAGCGATGGATTTCGCTGGGGTCGTCCTTGTCTACCTCTTTGTACCAGAACATGTAGCCCTCGTCGGCATATCCTTCGTCTTCATCAAAGATGGCGATGTCCTTGTAGGTGGGATTCGGCGAGTTGATGTTGTCGCGCACCGATTGCAGGTTTGCGTTGTAGATGGTTTCGGCGCTTGCATTGGGCATGTGCACCCAATTGACGTAGACCATGAGAGCGGGCTCGAGGTCGCCGTCCCCAGCTTCGACGGTTTCCGAACCGGCGCCGGCTTCGCCTCCAATGCGCACAGGGCCTAGGTTCACGCCGCCGCCAATTCCGAAGCGCCTCTTTTTCTTCTCAGGTTGCGCACCGGCCGCGCCTGGCTGATACATCCAGGTGCTGGTTTGGCCGAGCTCGCCTTGCAACGTGAATTGCTCAGGCAGTTTCAATTTATATCCATAGTCTGGTACTTCGACCGTCTTCAGATCTTCGGCCGCAGCTCCGGTCGATATGACTGCTGCCAGTAAAACAACTGCGCCCACTGCTGCTCGTCTCATGTGTCACTCCCCTGTGGCGGCGGCTTGCCGCGGTTGCACCAAACCGAACCCGCGGGCCCGGCCCTGGCAAGTGTAGTGCAAGGCGGCACGGGCAACAAGCGTTTTAGACCCAGTGGCACGCCTTATGCGGGTGCTACGGAAAAAGGAGGCATGCTTACCATGACAGACGAAAAACAGGCACAACACGAGATCAAGCAGCAGGCAGGCAAAAACCGGTGGTTGGCGATCATCGCGGCGTTTTTGGCGGCAGCGCTGGTTGCACAAACGGCCTACATGACATACCTCGTTTGGGGAATGGCGGCAACCATGGGCCGCATCTACGGTGAGTTCGAGAATTCGGAAGCCTTTGCGCAACTGGACAAGGCGATTCAGGAACTGGACATCGACGGCGAGGTGTCGAGCGGCTCGCTGACGCCGGCGTCGAAAGAGGAACTCCGCGACATGACAAAGGGGCTGGGCGAAGCCCTTAGCCCCGATGCC
>CAZLBS010000409.1:0-4031 GCA_964557505.1 uncultured Nitrospiraceae bacterium
GGCGGCCGGGGCGGCGATGGCGGCGGCGCTTTTGTGCTGTCGGCGAGAGGTGTTCTGGAAATTACTGACGCCTGCACCATTAGCATCGACGCCGGGGCTCCCGGTGCGGGCTTGATGGGCCAGCCGGGCGGCACAGGCGGCACCGCCGGATCAGGGGGCGCTGGTGGTCCCGGCCGCGAGGAAGACGGCGATGGCGCGGGCGAAGGCGGCGATGGCGGTAATGGCGGCAACGGCTCCCGGGGCGGCGATGGCGCGCGGGGCGGCAACGGCGGAGCAGGTGGCTTTGGCACGCCTGGCATGCTCAAGTTGCATGGCTCGATTATTCTGGCCAACAACCTGACGGTGAGTTCCGCGAATTTTGATCCAGGCGTGCCGGCTTCCCGCGGCAAGGTGAGCCTGCTCACGAACATGAACGACCAAGAGGGCCGGGCAAAACCGGGCGCGATTCTGCCAAATAGCGGGGCCGCCGACGAGGGTTTCAATACGCCTGTGCAAGATTTGTTCCGCGGGCCATTGCCCGTAGACTTCCGGTTGCCCCTGCCGACCGAGCCGCGGTTTGACCACCCATTCATTGGCGAATTGAAAGATAGCCCGGAAGCAGCCACGGCCGGTTTGCTCGACAATCCGGTTTGGAATGAAAGCCGAATTGTTCGAACAGGGAGCGGCCGGGTGCGCGTTTCCCGCGACGAAAGCGCCTACTCAGGTTTTTGGCAGGTCTTCATTACCAACATCAGCGGCGGCTCCTTGCCGCAGGTGAATGTGTCCGTTGATAGCGGCGCCACCTTCTTCGAACTCCCCGTCACGCAGGGGACAGGGAGCATGGCCGCCGACGATGTGTACACCTTCACCGTGCCGACCGATACGCTCGTGGTTGCGAACGCCCTGGACAGCGTGCCCCCAACGATTACGTGTCCGGCTGAGCCGCCGCCGGACGGCTTTGTCTTCGGCACAGACCCAGGCGTGTGCAGTGCAACCGTTCAAAACTTCGCGATCCTTGCGTCGGCTACTGACAATCTGGACCCTGATCCAGTGATCTCCCAGGTGCCAGTCACGGGAGACACGATTCCCCTCGGTATTACGACCATTACGCTGACCGCTCGCGACAGCGATGGCAATGAGGATACGTGCTCGTTCGACGTCGAAATCGTGGACGATGAAGCGCCAGTGGTTGACATCCCCCCGACGGCAGGTGTCGCGATAGGTGAAACATTTGTGGTGCCGCCGCCGGATTTGGTGAGCGATAACTGCAGTGTTAATCCCGGCGTGACCACCAGCGTCGTTGCAGGCGACCCGACATTTGCAATCACGTCAGGCAATACGTGGACCATTCAGTACACGGCGACCGATGACGCGGGCAATGTGTCGGCGCCAGCGCAGACCGTGTTCACAGTGCAGGAGGACGCCGAACCGCCCGTTATCAGCGGTACGGACACGCCGGTCACGATTGACTGCGCCAGCACCTTGACCAGCGGCCAAGTGCTTGCTGGCGTGACAGCATCGGACGCGGTTACCGGCGACGTGACGGGTTCCCTGGTTGTCGTCAATCTCAGCGCGGTTCCTTCGCCCGCGATTCCGGGCGCCTACCAGGTGCAGGTACGTGCGGAAGACGGCAACGGCAATACGGGCAATGCGAACCGGCAGGTCATCGTGCAAGACAATTGCACGCTAGCCGTTGCAGTAGACGGCTCTACAACGGTAACCGTGGATGAAAACGAGTCCATCATGCTGGGCATCATCATCAGCGGTGATGTGGCCTCCGCTTCCGTACCGGCGCCCATCATCCAGTGGTTCTTCCAGCCCGCGGGCTCTGAGGAGCCGGCTGTTCCGCTCTCGGGCGAGAATCTGCCCACGCTCATGCGTACCGCGTTCGTTACCACCGAGGGCACGTACTTCGCACGCGTGACAGATGGCGTCACCACGGAAGATTCAGCTGCCATCGAAGTGGACGTCATCCTGGAAGCGGATGTTGCCGATGCCGCACCGGTTGGGGGCGGGGCCGGGTTGCTTGCGCTCGCCGCGTTGGCCGCCTATGGCATCCGCCGGTTCCGGCGGCAACGCTAAGGACGCGCGCTCTTCCGTCGCACGGGACGGCGCCTGAAGTCAGCAACCGGTCCAGCCAACGTGGCTGGGCCGGTTTTTTGATGGTGCGCTAGGGCGGCGCCTGGGAGGTTTGCGCTTACTCTGCGGGGGAGGGCACCAGTGCAGGGCGGGGCCCGGTCGCAAGCTCCATGATGGTTTCTTGTGTGGCCTCTTCGCGGGTCAGTTCGCCGGACAGCCGTCCTTCGTGCATCACGAGAATACGGTCGCACATGCCCAGCACTTCGGGCAGCTCACTGGAAATCATCAGAATGGCCACGCCCTCCCGAACGAGTTCATTCATGAGTTTGTAGATTTCGACTTTGGCGCCCACATCGACGCCGCGTGTAGGTTCATCGAAGATGAGCACGCGGGATTGCGTAAAAAGCCATTTCGCCAGGACCACTTTCTGCTGATTGCCGCCGCTGAGGTTTTGCACATGCTGGTCGATGCTAGGGGTTTTGATGCGGAGGCCATCGACGTATTTGCCGGCCGCGGTACGCTCTTGGGCAAAACGAATGAATCCGGTCTTGGTCAGGGCCTTCAGGTTTGCAAGGGTCGTGTTTTCACTGACGGTCATGCCGAGCACGAGCCCCTGACCTTTGCGGTCTTCGGTTAGCAAGCCGATGCCATGCGCAATGGCATCGCGCGGGGAGCGCACGTGGATGGACTCTCCATCAAGCATGATGCTGCCGCCGCTAATGGCATCGGCCCCGAAGATAGCACGTGCCACCTCGGTGCGGCCGGCGCCGACGAGGCCGGTGAGGCCCACGATTTCACCCTCGTGCAGCGAGAAGCCGATATCCTGGAACGCGCCCGTGCGGCTTAGCCCTTCGACGCGAAGCCGCTCCCGCCCGCGTTCGAAGTGCTCTTTCGGAAACTCCTCCGTGAGGTCGCGGCCGACCATCATGCGAATGAGCGTTTCACGCGTCAGTTCTTTTACGGTGTTGGCGCCGATGTATTTCCCGTCCCGCATGACAGTGACGCGGTCGCCAATCTCGAAAATCTCTTCCAAGCGGTGTGAAATGTACACCATGGCAATGCCCTGCGCGCGCAACTGGCGGATGAGTTCGAAGAGGGCGCGCAACTCATGCCCGGTGAGCGTCGCGGATGGCTCGTCCATGATGATGATCTTGGCCTCGACCGAAATGGCTTTGGCGATTTCGACCATCTGTTGTTGGGCGACGCTTAATTCATTGATGGGGGCGCGCACATCGAGCTGGACGCGAATGCGCTCGAGGACCTCTTGCGCACCCCGGTACATGCGGTTCCAGTCAATCATGGGTGTACGCCCGATACGGGGCTCACGCCCAAGATAGATGTTTTCGGCAACACTCAAGAACGGGCTCAGGTTGAACTCTTGATAAATCATGCTGATGCCAAGCTGCTGCGCGTGATGCGGCGTCCGCACGATGATGGGCTGACCATCGAGGAGCATTTCGCCCTCGTCCATGGGTTGCGCGCCGGCGAGGATTTTCATCAGCGTGGATTTTCCCGCGCCGTTCTCGCCCAAAAGGCAGTGCACCTCGCCGCGCCGCACTTGGAGTTGTGCATGATCCAGCGCGAGGACGCCCGGGAACCGCTTTACGACATCGCGCAATTCGAGGACGTAGTCAGATTGTGCGGACATGGCATGATGCCTCTCGATGTGATGGCGTCTCCGTGTTCGTGAATGATATCGAAAATCCACTGGGGAGAGCAGAAATGATACATCTGATGCGCGGTTGGGCCCTGTTGGCCATCCCATGGGTTTGCTGGGCCTCGGCATGGGAGCGCATGCCCGAGCCGCTCTTGACGAATTTCGACAACATGTACAACCTCTGTGTGATAGAGACGCAGGGAGAGTATCCCTTCAAGATGTGGTTTTTTGGCTGGGCGGCGGGCGGGTCGAATCCAGGCGTGCCCGGCTCCGATGCCATCTTTCATGCCCGCTCGAAGAACTTGCGCGGCTGGGA
>CAZLBS010000410.1:0-857 GCA_964557505.1 uncultured Nitrospiraceae bacterium
GCTTCGCCCAGTATCGCATGTTGCTTGGCGGCGAGGTTCTCGTGCATGAGGTCGCGCGGCGCCGCGAGCGTGTCGTCGCCGCATAAGTTGTCTTGCTCCGCCGGGTCGTCTGCCAGGCTATAGAACTCGCAGGGGGCCAAGCCGCGCTTGTTGTCTTCGTTTGCCGTAATGAGTTTGGTCCTCGGCGTCTGCAACGCGCTCAACACAATCGCCTCGAAATCGAGCGATGAATACGTCTCTTGGATGCCCGGGTTGGCGTAGGCCAGCGATGCGTCGAACAGCGGCACCCCTTGCATCTCACTAGGGATAGCCATGCCGAACATCGCGAGCATCGACGGCGCGATGTCCACGTGCCGCGCGATATGCGGCTGGCGCATGCCAGCATTGGCCCCGCCCGGCAGCTTGAATGCGAAGGGCACGTGGATCACCTCTTGATACAAGCTGAGTCCGTGCCACCAGCCGCCGTGCTCGTAGAACTCTTCGCCGTGATCCGACGTGAAGATGATGAGCGATTCCTCGTACAGCCCTGCGTCTTTGAGGTATTGCATGAGCCGCCCCACTTCCGCGTCGAGATGCTCAATTTCCGCGTTGTAGCTGCGGATGAACATGTCCAGATAGGTGTCCGGGTCGGGGTTCGAACCTAGTTGGCTGCGCGCATACCCAACGCCCGGGCGGTCCGGATCCATGAAGGGATCGTGCGTGTCCATATAGTGCAGCATCAGGTAGAACGGCGCGTCTCGAGGCCGCTCATCGTTTTCCAGCCACGCGATAGCCTTGCTGGTGACCACTTCGGCAGGCTGGTAGTAATCGCGAATGTTGATGCGAAACCGGAAGAGCCGGCTGCTCACGATGCTGTT